>CAZHGE010000058.1:0-17155 GCA_964531805.1 uncultured Lachnospiraceae bacterium | reverse complement strand
TCTAGGTTGTAATTTTTAAGTGTTGTCTTCACTCTGAAATTTCTCAAAGAATTTTCAGGGTTGCATTACTGTTTATTTGTCAAGGTACGAGCAAAGCAATCATTTGTGTGAATGCATTCGTTGAAAGTTTACTTTCATAAGAATGTATTCATGCAAAGGATTATTCTGCGACAGCAGTCATCGAGCAACTCTGTTGCGAGATGTGCTTTGCAATTCTTTGCTTTTAATGTTGACCGTGTTTGACACGCAACTCGTTTATATTATCATGCGTTTAAACCTTTGTCAACATCTTTTTTTAAAAGTTTTTAAACTTTTTACCACAGATTTTTCTTAAATCAGTCGGTGGATTTCTATAATACCATCAACATTTCATTTTATCAAGATATATTTTAAACTTTCTTAAAAATTCTTTTTCTATAATTTATATAAAAAGCAGGTAGAACCAAAATTTTTCCATATAAACAATTTCACTTGATTGATATAGACTTAGACTACAATTTCAACAACACACCATATACCTCGTTCCCCTTCCACAACATTATATCGATACACACTACTTCTGATTTTTTCCAAACATCATAACAGGGATATCTATCCCATTCATAGAATAGATACCCCCAATTTAGTCTTACACTTCAAATATCAAATCCGCATATGTTGGAAATGGCCAGTATTCCTTGCCGACAATCTTTTCTAATTCGTCTGCCGGTTTTCTTAAGCGGTCCATTGCCGTGACAATTTCTTCGCGGTAAAAGAACGCCTGCTCTTTTCCACGCGGCATAGTGGATGCCTTGGCTTCTGCTTCTGTTAAGTAGCGGCATGCTTCTTTTGTTTCTGCTAAAAGAGAGGATGCCTGCTGCAATAATTCTTTTGTAACGGAAGCATCTGCTCCTGCATTCGTAACAGCAATAATGGTGTCTGCTAAATCCTTAGTATAACGGATTACTGCAGGAATGATCTGTTTATTTGCCATATCAATCATGGTTAATGCTTCTATATTGATAGTCTTTGCATAGATTTCGTAAAGAATTTCTGCTCTGGATTCCAATTCTGCTTTTGTAAAGATTCCAAAGCGTTCGAATAAACGAATGGATTTTTCTGTTGTCAAAGTTTCAACAGCTTCCACCATGGATGGGATGTTTGGAAGTCCGCGTCTTGCTGCTTCTTCTACCCAATCCTGGGAATAACCATCACCATTAAAGATAATACGCTGGTGTTTTGTCATGTATTCTTTGATTAAATCATGAACCGCAATATCGAAATCTTCTGCCTGCTCCAAAACATCTGCCGCTTCGCAGAAAGCCTCTGCTACAATGGCATTTAAAATAGTATTCGGACTTCCGATGGAATCCTCAGAACCAACCATACGGAATTCAAATTTATTACCAGTAAAAGCAAATGGTGATGTACGGTTACGGTCCGTCGCATCTTTTTTAAAATCAGGAAGCGTGGATACACCAGTCTGTAATACACCACCTTCTTTTAATTTAGATGCGCGTCCGGTTTCTACCAACTGCTCTACCACGTCTTCTAACTGTTCGCCAAGGAACATGGAAATAATCGCTGGCGGCGCTTCGCATGCACCTAAACGATGATCATTGCCTACGTTAGAAGCACTCTGACGAAGAAGATCTGCATGCGTATCAACTGCCTTCATAATGCAGGCAAGTACTAATAAGAACTGTACATTTTCATTTGGCGACTCGCCCGGCTCTAATAAATTCACCCCATTGTCTGTGGTAATGGACCAGTTATTGTGTTTACCGGAACCATTTACACCCTGAAATGGTTTTTCATGTAATAAACAGCGAAGACCATGTTTGCCAGCTACACGTTTCATAGTCTCCATGACTAACTGGTTGTGGTCCACTGCAATATTAGCAGATTCATAAATCGGTGCCAGTTCATGCTGTGCCGGTGCTGCCTCGTTATGCTGTGTTTTAGCGGTAACACCTAATTTCCAAAGCTCGATATTTAATTCATGCATGAATGCACCGATTCGTTCACGGATAACACCAAAATAGTGGTCATCCATTTCCTGTCCTTTTGGTGCAGGTGCTCCAAACAAGGTTCTTCCAGAGAAAATCAAGTCTTCTCTCTGAAGAGCTTTTTTCTGGTCTACTAAAAAGTATTCCTGCTCTGCACCAACGGATGCAGTTACTTTTGTTGCTTCTGTATTACCAAACAGTCTTACAATACGAAGTGCCTGTTTGCTGATAGCTTCCATAGAACGAAGAAGCGGCGTCTTCTTATCTAATGCTTCGCCTGTATAGGAACAGAACGCGGTAGGAATACAAAGGGTAGGACCAGTTGCTGTCTCTTTGATAAAAGCAGGGGATGTAATATCCCATGCTGTATAGCCTCGTGCTTCAAAAGTTGCGCGAAGTCCGCCGGATGGAAACGATGACGCATCCGGTTCTCCTTTAATTAATTCTTTTCCAGAAAAATCCATAAGCATTTTTCCGTTTTTATCAGGGTGTGTAACAAAAGAATCATGTTTTTCTGCTGTAATACCTGTCAAGGGTTGGAACCAGTGTGTATAATGAGTTACCCCTCTGTCCATCGCCCATTCTTTCATATCATTCGCAACAATGTTCGCAGTAATCTTTGATAATTCGCCACCCTGCTCTATTACCTGCATAATTTCCTGATAGACATCTTTTGGAAGTCTCTCTTTCATTGTACTGGGTGTATAAACGTTCATCGCAAAGATTTCTTCTACATTTACCATATTTTCATTTAACACCTTATTATTTACTGTCACGCCCATATTGGTTCCCCCGTGATGTTGTATATACTTCTTATTATTTGACAACCTATTATAAAATGATTTTTCTCATTTTAAAAGTATTTTTTTCTTCATTCATTAATTTACTCTTATTTCCTATTAAAATAGAAGAAACCCAAAAGGCATTTGCCTTCGGGCTTCTATAAATTCTATTCCTGATTTCGGGTATTTTCCACGCGGAGCAGGTCATACTGATCCGGTGTTTCAGAAAGATCCAAATATAATATTTGCTGTGGATGTGGCGCGCTTTCTACCTCATTGCCCTCGGCGTCATAAATCGCATTCACGGTAACCGGAACATTTCGTCCATCCGGCTTCATAATCTCAATTACGTCCCCTTTACAGAATTTGTTACGCTGCTCAATGCGGGCATAACCACGCTCGTCAATCTCACCAACAATACCAAGATAGATAAATTCATTCACATAAGTATTGCTGTCATAAATCTGTGTTTCTTCGTTTGGTTTGCCAAAATAAAAGCCTGTCGTAAACTGACGGTAGGTACATTTTGAAATCTCAGCACGATACCAGTCCATATTCGCACGGTATTTTTCTTCCGACTCAGCAAAATCATCCAATGCCTTGCGGTAGGTACGTGCTACTGTGGCAACGTATAGCGCTGTTTTCATTCTTCCCTCTATTTTAAGGCTGTCAATTCCGGCATCGATAATTTCCGGAATGTATTCGATCATACATAAATCTTTGGAATTAAAGATATATGTGCCTCTTTCGTTTTCATATACCGGTAGATATTCTCCCGGTCTCTGTTCTTCCACAACAGCATATTTCCAACGGCATGGATGCGTACATGCTCCATGGTTCGCATCCCTTCCTGTAAAATAATTGCTAAGCAGGCATCTTCCAGAATAGGAAATGCACATGGCACCGTGGATAAAACTTTCGATTTCCAAATCATCCGGAATATTTTCACGAATCTCTTTGATCTCACGCAGGGAAAGTTCGCGGGCAGAAACCACACGCGCCGCTCCCATTTTATGCCAAAACTGATAAGTCATGTAGTTTGTATTATTTGCCTGCGTAGAAATATGAATCTCTATCTCAGGACACTCTTCTTTTGCAATGATAAACATACCAGGATCTGCAATGATCAGCGCGTCCGGTTTGATTTCTTTTAACTCACGAAAATATTTACGTGCACCTTCCAAATCATAGTTATGTGCTAAAATATTGGCAGTCACATATACTTTTACACCTCTTTCGTGAGCAAAAGCAATTCCTTCTTTCATATCTTCTGGTGAAAAATTCTTAGCCTTTGCACGAAGACCAAATGCTTCTCCACCAATGTATACCGCATCTGCTCCATAAATAACTGCAGTACGAAGTACTTCTAAATTATTTGCTGGAACTAGTAACTCTGTTTTTCTCATAATAGTCAATCTCCTACTCTGGAAAGATGTATGCAAACTTTCTTTCGCAGCAAAACATAGAAAATCTCAGCTAGTTCTTTGTGCTGAGGGCAACACCATCTCCCAACGGTAAGATAGCAGTCGTTAGTTCTTCCATGTGTTTCAGTGTATATAAATACTCCCTCATTCTGCCATGAATGGTTCTGTTTCTTCTAGTAACTGCAAAACGGGATTCCAACACATCTCCATCCTGCAATACATTATCAGAAACCAGCAGTCCATTTGGCGCCAGCAGTCTTAAGATATCAGGTAGAAAGTGAATATATTGTCCCTTTGCCGCATCCATAAAAATAAAATCATACTGCTGCGTCAGCTTTGGCAGGATCTCAAGAGCATCTCCTTCTAATAAGGTAATCAAATGGTCCTTTCCCGCCTTTTTAAAATTCTCCTTTGCAAGAGGAATTCTTTTTTCATATTTTTCTATAGTTGTAATCTGACATCCTTCTGGCGCATATTCACTCATAAGAAGCGCAGAAAAGCCTATCGCCGTTCCCACTTCTAATATCTTCATAGGCCGTTTCATTTTCATAAGGAAACGGAGAAAGCTCTGCATTTCAGTACGAACAATCGGAACATCCGTTGCTCGGGCATACTCTTCTAATTCATTCAGATACTCCGGATTGCCCGGGTCAAGCGAATTAATAAAGGATATCATTCTTTCATCTATTATCATTAGTCGTTCTCCGAGCCTACTACTACTTCACCGTTGTTTTCTTCTGCCATCTCATCCAGAGATTTGTTTCCTTCTTCTTCCGGTTCCGGCTCTGTTGACAGCACTGCAAGCATTTCTTCTGCCGTCATGGACGTATTCAATTCAAATTCACCAGCAAGGATAGCACCATGATAATCCGAGAGCAGTTCCTGAATAACAAATAACTGTGCATCACGAATGAGTCCTTTTGTTTCCAAAATCTCTCCCACTTTTTTAGCATCTGCATCTTCCGGAATTGCGACAGTAACTGTTCTTCCCTCACCGGATGTAATCGGTTTTTCGCCAAAAAGACGATATCCGTAATCATATGCTAAAAACGCGTATTTATACACAAACATGACAATCAATACTGCTGCAATGATTTTGAATGCCATTCCAAATACAGAACCTACAATTTCCTTACTATTCATACAAATTCTATGCCTTTCCGTACCTGCAAACTTTGGGTCGCAGACACAAATTTGCCACACGAACTTGGTTCGTGTTTTATACCTCTAAAATAATTGGCAGAATCATCGGACGGCGTTTTGTTTTCTTCCATACATAATCGCCCAATGAATCTTTGATTGAGTTTTTGATTTTGCCCCAGTCAGTAATACCGCGGTCCAAACAATTCTCAATCACATCTGTCATTCTTTCTCTTGCTTCCTCCATCAGTTCATCAGATTCTTTTACATAAACGAATCCTCTGGACACGATGTCAGGGCCGGATACTAAGTATCCCGATGCCTGGTCAAGCGCAAGCACGACTATCATAATACCATCTTCTGCGAGATGCTGTCTATCACGTAATACGATATTACCTACATCACCTACACCAAGACCATCAACTAAAATATCCCCAACCGGAACTTTTCCAGTCACTTTTGCTTCTTCATGATCCAGTTCTAATACATCTCCGGATTCCAAAATATAAATATCTTCTTTTGAAATTCCTAAATCCATAGCCAATTTTGCCTGTGCCTTCAAGTGCTTATATTCACCATGAACCGGAATCGCATAACGTGGTTTTACCAAGGTATAAATGAGTTTGATTTCTTCCTGACAAGCATGTCCTGATACATGGGCATCCTGGAAAATAACCTCTGCACCTTTACGAAGCAGTTCATTAATAATCTTAGTAACTGCTTTTTCATTTCCCGGAATCGGACTGGATGAAAAAATAATAGTATCCCCAGGACCAATGGAAATCTTTCGGTGCATATTGAGTGCCATACGACTAAGTGCAGCCATACTTTCTCCTTGGCTTCCAGTTGTAATGATAACCGTTTTTTCATCCGGATAATTCTTTAATTCATCAATACCAATCAACGTATTTTCCGGAATATTTAAACACTCCAGATTAGTCGCTGTTTCGATGATATTGACCATACTTCTTCCTTCTACCACAACCTTACGATCATATTTGTATGCAGAATTAATAATCTGTTGAACACGGTCCACATTAGATGCGAAGGTCGCGATAATAATACGGGTATTGCGGTGTTCTGCAAAAATCGTATCAAATGTCTTACTTAGCGTTTTTTCAGATGCAGTAAATCCCGGACGCTCTGCATTGGTACTATCACACATAAGTGCCAATACACCTTTCTTTCCAAGTTCCGCAAAACGCTGCAAGTCAATGGCATCACCATACACCGGTGTGTAATCTACTTTAAAGTCTCCCGTATGCACAACCGTTCCTGCTGGTGAGTAAATTGCCAGAGCTGCCGCATCCACAATACTATGGTTGGTCTTGATAAATTCAATCCGGAAATCTCCTAAATTGATGGACTGTCCAAATTTTACTACTTTGCGTTTTACATGATTAATCAAATTGTGCTCTTTTAATTTATTTTCAATAATACCCATCGTCAATCTTGTTGCATAAATCGGCACGTTCAACTGTTTTAATACATAAGGAAGAGCACCAATATGATCTTCGTGACCATGAGTGATTACAAAACCTTTTACTTTATCTACATTATTTAAAAGGTAGGTAATATCGGGGATAACGAGATCAATTCCCAGCATATCATCCGCCGGGAAACTCAATCCACAATCCACGACAACAATACTGTCTTCATACTCAAAGGCAGTAATATTCATTCCGATCTGTTCCAAACCGCCTAAAGGAATCACCTTCAGTTTGGATGCATTATTCAATTCTTTCTTTTTCAAATTGCCTCCTGATTCCTGAGAAAGAACTGCCTCCTTTTCTTCCTACGATAATATCGTTCGATATTATCGTTCCTCTCCTTGTCCATTATCCGCGCCACAAGGAAAAAGGAATGTTAAGAAGCAAATTCTGCACATTCCATCTCATATTACTCTTTTTAAATTAATTCTACATCTTCCAACAGACTTTCAAAAATAGGCACTACAGCCTCAAATTCTTCCTCTGTCAAATCATCTGTGTATCCACCGATTTCCTCTTCTGCTGCTGAGATTTCTTTGAGGATAACGGCTTCACCGTCACCTTCTTTGGTATCGGTTACTAAAAGATAGTTCACACCAGAGATTCTGGTCTGTTCTAAAATATAGTATTCAACTGTTTCTTTTTCATTTTTCTGAAAGGTTACTTTCTCCATTTTCCCGTTGTCTTCCCTTCAAATCCAAGTATCCCTGTAAAATAAGTGTTGCCGCAATCTGATCCACATAATCCTTGCGGTGCTCTCTGCGAATTCCTGCCTCCATCATGGCACGGTCTGCCGCGACAGTCGTCAGTCGCTCATCCCATAACGCAACAGGCAGACCTGTACGGCGTTCTAATTTCTCTTTAAATTCTTCTGTCAGACGTACACGCACACCAAGAGTATCATTCATATTTTTAGGATAGCCCAGTACGATTTCTTCTACTCCGTACTCCACGATAAGTTCTTCTATTCTGGCTAATGTCTGGCGTAATTTATTCTCTTCTTTTCTTCTGATGATCTCCATTCCCTGAGCTGTAATCAACAATTCATCACTGATTGCAACTCCTACGGTCTTGGAACCAAAATCAAGCCCCATGATTCTCATAGTATCCTGCCTATTCCCAATTATGATTGTCAATATAGTTTTTAAGCAGTTCTTCTACAATCTCATCGCGCTCTACTTTCATAATCAGACTTCGTGCGTTTTTATAACTGGTAATGTAAGTCGGATCTCCGGACATAATATACCCAACAATCTGATTAACCGGATTATATCCTTTTTCTTTCATAACCTCAAACACGGTCTGCAATATTACTTCCACACTGGAAGCCGGTTCTACTTCTACTTTAAAAAACTGTGTATTTCCTAAATCCTGCATATTTTGTCTCCTAATGCGATATAAGCAGCGTATACAGCATATGTCTATAATATAGTAATCTTACCCTATCTATTTGAAAAATTCAACAAAAGAATATCCTCTGTCAAAAATCCCACTGCCTGCGCAGATACAAGTTGGTTCGCCCTATTTTCATTGATTTCTACAGCCGCCTGTACATATTCTTTTGTATGTCCGATCATATACTGTTTTCCGTTTATCTCTTTTTGTTCTTCCAAAAGGACTTCTATCGTTTCTCCTACAAACTGCTCTCTAAACGTTTTTCCGTTTTCCTGTGCCAGTTTTAATAATACATCACTGCGCGCAGCTTTCACCGCATCCGTTAACTGGCCATCCATTTTAGCAGCCGGTGTTCCCTGACGTTTGGAATAGCGGAAAATATGAGTCTCATAAAAATTGACTTTTTTAACAAACTCAACTGTCTGGGAAAATTCATCCTCCGTTTCCTGTGGAAAGCCTGTGATAATATCCGTTGTAATTGCCGGATGCGCAAAATATTTACGCAGAATCTGTACTTTTTCAAAATATTCTTCCGCGGTATAGTGACGGTTCATTCTTTTTAAAACACTGTCACAACCACTCTGCAAAGATAAATGAAAATGTGGACATACTTTGGATAGTTCACTCAGACGTTTGGCAAAGCGTTCTGTAATGATACGGGGTTCTAATGAACCAAGGCGGATTCGCTCCAATCCATCCACCTGCTGCATTTCTTCTAACAGTCTTAACAGAAACTCCTTTTTGTAAACAGCCTCCCGGATATCCCCTAAGCCTTCCAGATAGTCCCCTGTTTCTTTTTTCAAAAAATCCAGTCCATATGAGCTCAAATGAATGCCCGTAACAACTACTTCTTTATAGCCGTTTGCCACTAAAGCACGAATCTCTGTGAGAATGTCTTCCAATTTACGACTGCGCACCCTTCCCCTTGCGTAAGGAATGATACAGTAGGAACAAAACTGATTACATCCATCTTGGATCTTAATATACGCACGCGTATGCTCCGCGGTCTGATATAGCTGCATTTCCTCATATTCATCCGTATGGTTAATATCTAAAATAGTGGTGTTCTGTAAAGTCTTGTCCTGTCCTTTGTTCACTTGTTCCCGTTCCTGTAAAAACTGTTCCAGAATTTCTACAATATCTTTTTTGCGGTTATTGCCCACTGCAAGATCGATACACTCATCCTGCTTAACGGTATCACTTCCGGTCTGTACATAACAACCAACCGCTACAACAATTGCATCCGGATTCATCTTTTTTGCCTTATGCAGCATCTGTCTGCTCTTGCGGTCTGCGATATTTGTCACAGTACAGGTATTTATAATGTAAATATCCGCTCCTGGAGCAAATGGCACAATAGAATATCCATTTTCTGTCAATTTTTGTTGCATAACTTCTATTTCATAGGAATTTACTTTGCAACCCAAATTATGTAATGCTACATTTTTCATAGGAATCCTCACTTTTTTTGTCATGTTTACTTATTGACTTTTCGCGTCAACATCAATATTATAGTAGCAGAAGGTATGAATCAATCTAAGGAGGTAGTATATATGAAAACAGTAAAAATTTCTTTAAATTCCATCGATAAGGTTAAAGCTTTTGTAAACGACATTACAAAGTTTGACTATGATTTCGATTTAGTATCTGGTAGATACGTAATCGATGCAAAATCTATCATGGGTATCTTCAGTTTAGATCTTTCTAAGCCAATCGACTTAAACATCCATGCTGAAGAAAATGTAGATGCTGTTTTAGATGTAATCAAAGCATATACAATCGAATAGTTTGATATCAAGTAGAAAGCAAGACATTTGGTCTTGCTTTTTTCTTGTCTGTAAATACTTTTGAAAAAATAAGAAACACATTCAAGTGTTTCTTATTTTTATGGAAATACGATTAAATCGTATTTCCATTTTCATCACATCTGACAATAATAGTCTCTTTTGTATTCAGTGCTGTTTCCATTAATCCGTCAATCACATCTTCCAACTTCTTTTCATGCCGTTTAATCACTTCTAGATTCGGTTTGGTAACCGGATGCTTTGCCACAAAAATCGTACAACAGTCTTCGTATGGAAGAATGGATGTCTCATAGGTATTGATGTCTTCTGAAATCTTAACAATTTCCTGTTTATCCATACCGATACACGGGCGGTAAACCGGCATCGTACATACTTCATTGGTTGCCGCAAGGGAATGCATGGTCTGAGATGCCACCTGACCAATACTTTCTCCGGTAATGAGTCCAAGGCATTCTGTTTCCTTTGCAATCGTCTCCGCAATCTTCATCATGTACCGTCTCATGATAATAGTCAATTCTTCATGAGGACATTTTTCATAGATTGCCAACTGGATATCGGTAAAATTAATAATATGAAGATAAATAGGTCCACTGTAACGGGACACTAATCTTGCAAGATCCACAACCTTCTGTTTCGCACGTTCACTGGTATATGGTGGCGCATGGAAGTAAACGGCGTCAATCTTAACACCTCGTTTGCTAATCATATAACCCGCAACCGGCGAATCAATACCGCCGGATAATAACAACATCGCTTTTCCGCCCGTTCCTACCGGCATACCGCCCGGTCCCGGAATCGTCTCAGAATAAATATATATTTTTTCACGAATCTCAACATTTAATTCAATCTGTGGATGATGAACATCTACTTTCATATTCGGAAGAGCTTCTAAAATCACACCGCCCAATTCCCTATTGATTTCCATAGTATCCAGCGGATAGTTTTTACGTGCTCTTCTTGCCATTACCTTAAAGGTCATACTCTGATCGCCATAAAGATCCTTCATATACTGGATAATGGTGCCACATAATTTTTCAAAGCCTTCATCCTCCACGTAGATCATAGGACAAATGCCGGAAATACCAAATACTGTTTTGAGATTCTCAATCGTTTCGTCATAATCAAATTCTGTTTCCGCATCAATATAGATACGTCCTTTTGTCTTACGGATTGTAAATTCTCCTTCGCATCTTCTTAATGCGTACTTAATCTGCTGTACAAGTGCATCTTCAAATAAATAACGGTTTTTTCCTTTTACACCAATCTCAGCGTATTTTATCAAAAAAGATTTAAACATATTTTTCCTTCCATTTTCCAAAGCCGCCACAGCGTACTTTCACTCTTTTTTACATTAGTGTCTTGTATACTTACGAAGCATTGGGATTATATCATACATATTCTGTAAAGTATAGTCGATTTCTTCCGGTGTTGTAAAAACAGAGAAACTAAAGCGTATGGTAGAATCCAGCAAATCTTTCTCCACTCCAATTGCCTGCAATGTTGCTGAAACCGATGGTTTATTCGATGCACAGGCACTTCCTGCCGACACATAGATTCCTTTGTCCTCGAGTGCGTGCAAAAGAACTTCACTTCTGACACCTCGCACAGACAAACTGACTACATGGGGCGCTGAATCTCTTCCAGTCAGACCATTTATTTTGACATCGTTTATCTTCAATGCTCCATCAATAAAACGTTGTTTTAACTGATACAGTTTCTCAATCTCTTCATCCAGATTCTGGTAAATAGTCTCAATTGCCAATGCCATGCCTGCAATTGCCGGAACATTTTCCGTACCGGAGCGCATTCCTTTCTGCTGACCACCGCCCCAGATAATAGGATGTATCTTAATCTTTTCGTTAATATATAAAAATCCAATTCCCTTAGGTCCATGAATCTTATGAGCACTCACAGAAAGTAAATCAATATTCATACGCTTAGGCTGGATACGGAATTTACCATATCCCTGTACTGCATCCACATGAAATACAATGGATGGATTGAACCGCTTAATCATAGCACCTGCTTCAGCAATAGGCTGTAAGGAACCAATCTCATTATTGGTGTGCATAATAGATACTAAAATCGTATCTTTACGCAAAGCCCTCTGTAATTCTTCCAACTTAACCTGTCCATTTGCATCCACCGGCAGATACGTCACTTCAAAATCTTGTTTTTCCAAATACTGCATGGTCTGTAAAATCGCAGGATGCTCAATTTGGGTTGTAATCAAATGTCTTCCTGCACGCTGGTTAGCAAATGCCGTTCCAATCAATGCCATATTATCCGACTCTGTTCCGCCTGATGTAAACAGAATCTCTTTTTCATTTACTTTTAAATTCTTCGCAATGACCTCTCTTGCATGACGCAGATATTTTTCACCCTCAACACCCTTTAAGTGCATGCTGGAAGGATTACCGTAGTCTTGTGCCATTACCTTTGCCGCAAGCTGTGCAACCTGATCAAAGCATCTCGTTGTGGCTGAATTATCCAAATATACTTCCATTTTGGAATCACTCTCTTTCTATATGGTATCGCAACCTTCTATTATCTTATTCTATGTTTTTTCCTTCTAAATGGTACATTAAGATGGATAAAACTGCCATTCCCGCCGTTTCGGTACGAAGAATTCTTTTCCCCAATGTAATAGGTTGTGCGCCATTTTCCAGCGCCAGTGCAATCTCTGTTTCATCAAAGCCGCCTTCGGGTCCGATAAAAAATCCAATCCGCTGTCCCGGCTTTATCTGATCAAACAATTCCCTTGTCTTGCCCATATCCTCTGCCAACTCATAGGGAACAAAAAGCATGTCCATTTCCTTTGCATAAGAAAGTGCCTGCTTGATACTCATAACAGGCTGAATCTGCGGAATGATACTGCGTTTACTCTGTTTGGCTGCTGCCTCTGCAATGCTCTGCCAACGGGTAATTTTAGACTGTTGCTTTTTCGCATCCAGTTTTACAATGCAGCGCGCCATGGAAACCGGCACCACTTCGTATACTCCCAGTTCCACTGCTTTCTGCACAATCAGTTCCATTTTATCCGCCTTGGGAAGACCTTGAAATAATGTAATTTTAGAAGGAAGTTCTACTCCGTCTTCTTTGATAAAACGAAGGGAACAGATAATCTCTTCTCCAATCTCTTCAATGCCGCAGCGATATTCTCTGCCATCTTCTCCATTGCTGACTGCGATTTCTTCTCCTACTTTCATCCGCAGGACATTTTTTATATGATTCACATCATCACCGGTAATGATAATCCGGTTTCCCTGAATATTTTCAGAAGGAACAAAAAATTGATACATCTTGTTACCTCTTTTACTCTAATGGTCTGCGTGCGGTTATGCTTACCCATTCTCCCTGATAAGTCACTTCCAACACTTCTAAACCAGCTGCAATCACAGCTTCTTTTACTACTTCTTCTTTATCATCAATGATACCGGACGTAATGTAGATGCCGCCTTTTTTCATCTGATTCACAATAACTGGTGTAAGTGGCACCAATACATCTGCCAGAATATTTGCCACTACGATATCATAACATTCGTATCCCACTTTATCCTGTACTTCTTTTTCTGTAATGATATTACCAATCATCATAGAGAATTTATCCTGTGGGATATTGTTGCTTTCCATATTTTCTTTTACCGCTTCTACCGCACATGGATCCAAGTCTGTTCCAACAGCACTATCTGCACCAAACATCAATGACAGAATCGCTAAAATACCGCTTCCCGTTCCCACATCCAATAACTTCGTAGTTGGTGTGATATGTTTTTTCAACTGACGGATACAAAGCTGTGTGGTCTCGTGCATACCGGTTCCAAATGCGGTGCCTGGATCAATATGAAGAATCATTTTACCCTTATCTTCTTCCTTAACTTCTTCCCAGGAAGGAATCACTAAAAGATCATCAATATAGAACTGGTGGAAATATTTTTTCCAGTTATTGATCCAGTCAAGATCCTCTGTTTCATCTACTGTAATACTGCCTTCTCCGATATCGCACCAGTTACGCATATCATCCAAAGCTGCTTTTACCTGCTCTAACATATCGTCAACATCAATATCCGAATCTTCTTCTACGAAGAAGCTTAAATAAGCAATGCCGTCATCTTCCTCTGCCTGTGGTGGGATATCTACAAACATCTGCTCCTTTTCCCATGCACTTAAAGGGATTTTATCTTCAATCTGTGCGCCTTCCAAACCAAGGTCATATAACTCACTGATAATAATATCTTCTGCATCTGTTATTGTTTTAATGCGGATTCTCGTCCATTTCATTAGATCCTGTTCCTCCTGCGTTTAAATATTGTAATATACCCAAATGAATCGCCCACGCGGTTTTCTGTTGATACTCTTCATCGCAAAGAAGTTCCGCTTCTTCTGGATTTGTCAAAAAACCACACTCCACAATCACTATGGGATAATTGGTATGTTTTAATAAGTAATAACTGTCATTTGATTTTGCCACTCGTTCCTTTTTGGGCTGCAGGGTTTTTATTAACTGCGCCTGCATGATTTCTGCGGCAAACTGTCCCTCTTCGCTTCCCTGATAATAAAAAGTCTGTGCACCGGATACACTTTGATCGGAAAAAGCATTCTGATGAATACTCACCGCCAAAGCGGGACGCTCTTCATTAATCAGCTCCACTCTTTTTTTCATGTCCCGCATTTTGCGGTTAGAGCCTGTATTCGGATAGGTGCCCTGATCATCCTCTCTTGTCATAATGACTGTTACGTCCTGCTGTTCCAATAATGCTTTTACTTTCAAAGCAATCGCAAGATTGATGTCTTTTTCCAAAACATCATTCACACCTACCTTACCACCATCCGCCGCACCGTGCCCGGCATCGATTACAACCACTCTGCTATGATCCTTGACAAGTTGCTCTGAAACCACCAGTCTTGCTGCTTCCTTTGCCACAATTACCATTGACGCAAGAAGCAAAACAGCCATCGTATAGGTGACAATTTTTTTATTTTTTATATTCATATACAGATCCATTTTTTTAGTTCATTTTATGAATCTGTTTTGGTAAACATTCTTAACAACTGATTTTTATATGGCACTTGGCATTAGGATCTTACAAAAGCGTCCAGCACATCCCAAATAGCCTTATCTTCAAATCCAAGTTTCCACGCTGCCACGCCGCCAAGTCCGTTGTTTTTCATAACTGTTAATTTGGTTTCTATGGACTGGGCATCTTCTAACCACACCTGATATAAAATACCGCCCATTTCAATCTCGCCATAATTCTGACAAGTCTCTTCATCCCAAACAACAGGTACATTATATTTGGTAATAAAATTCTGTGCCGCTTCCATACCAAGGGCTTCGCTGGTCACTTCTCCGTTTGAAGTCTTCCACACGCGGGTATAGAACGGAATGGCATTAATCACTTTTTCAGCAGGTACATCCTGCAATGTCTTTTCAATACCTTCACGGACATAATTAATAGAAGCTACTGAACCGGCAACACCGCCGCCACCCCAGTGCTCGTCATATCCCATGATGATCACGTAATCCGCTACAATTCCCTGTTCTTTACGATTGTAGAAGGTATTCGATTCTCTCGGCACATAGTTGTCCACTGATAAAACAATTCCGTTCAAACGGCAGCCAATTGACAACTCTCTTAAAAACTGTGTAAAATGCTCGCCCGTCTCACCAGAAAGACTTTCAAAGTCCACATTAATACCGTCAATATCGTATTCCAAAACATAATACAGCAGAGTATTAATCAACTTTTCTCTCTTGCTGGTATAAGAAAGTACATCATGTGCACTACAGTCCAAGGAAATATTTTCTAAAAGTGCCCACACTTCCATATTACGGGAATGTGCTTTTTCCACATAGGAATGGCTTGGGATTGCCTTAATATCTCCCTCATTGCCATCTAAGAAAAACCATGTCGGTGAAATGACATTCATCGTACCTGTTCCATTTACCACTTCATCGAATGTGTCATTTCCACTCTCGGTATAAACCGCATGCCATCCAAGATTGATTTTATAATCTCTATGGATGGACGTATATTCGGGTACTTCATAATCCGTAACTGCAATCTCTTCTTCTGTTGCACGGTCTGTTAAAAACTTATTTTCCACATAACCGATCATGGCATCGTTTGTCTTAACCTTGGTCCAGGTCTCCATCTCTTCTATAATGGTAACCGTCTCATCTTCTGCCACTTCTCGCAAAATCGGACTCTTTACACCACCCTTTACGCGCAGGTTTGTTGTCTTTTTAATAGAAGCACTATCTTTACTTCCCCACTCAGTACGTAACTGCATACGGTTTGGCTCTGTAAATAATTCATAGGAAAAATTGGTATAATCTTTTACATAATCAAGAGCAATATAGAGAGAATCTCCATCCGGCACTGCTGTAATATAATCCCATTTTATGCCCTGGTGATTTATATAAACTTCATCTGTTCCCACCTCTGTTGTGATTTTTTCAGTAGGTGTTGTATAAACGAGAAGACTTTCATTTCTATCATAATAGAAACGCTCATTCAACAAGTTCTGCACGTCTTCTATTTCCATATAACAACGTCCATCAATCAGCTTTGCCTGTGCGTCGATTCTTTCGTTCTGTAAAACAATTGCTACACTACTTTCGTCACCGCTTGATAAACCATAATATTCTTCTAAGTTTTGCTTTTCATCAGAATAAGAAAAACGATCCAGAAGTTTCATTCCAAAACTTCCTGCTACAACTAGTAAAATGAGGGCAATCGCTATGAGTGCCGGAATGATTTTTTTCATCCTTTGTTACCTCCTGACTGCCCTACATTATACCAAACTATTACCCTATCGTCATTATGATTTTTCTTAATGTTTTCGAAAAAACAGTCATTATACGGGGCCTGCTGTTTTTTCAGATAAAAGACAGTAACACTTTTCCACATACATTCTCCAAAAGGATTGGTGATATATTCTCATGTATGTCTTCGGTTCTTTTTCCAGTTGGCAAACCTACTGGCCTTTGATGCATAATAATACGGACGGGTAAAGTTCAGATGTGCGGAACATGTAAGAAAAATAAATGAAAAAATAAAAATGTCTGCAATACTACCTTTTGCAAATGAATTATATACGTGTTTTAAATTTTAAGGTTGGGAAATA
>CAZHGE010000057.1:0-17693 GCA_964531805.1 uncultured Lachnospiraceae bacterium | reverse complement strand
TTATTAACTGTATAAGAAACTTAAAAATGTGTCTACTTTTTGTTGACTAGTGCAAGGTTTACATAAATTGTGAAAATGTGCAAATAATTGTACTAAACAGGGTAGATAAGATTTAAAAAAGTCTATATACCCCGCTACAAATTTTATATTTGAAATCGAACAGATGTTCTGATAAAATAGAAGCAGAATTTATTTTATAAGGAGGCGTAAATGAAACAGCACACATATCTTTGTATCGATTTAAAATCTTTTTACGCTTCCGTAGAATGTGTGGAGCGTGGTCTTGATCCCATGACGACCAATCTTGTAGTTGCGGACCCGGAGAGGACGGATAAGACGATATGTCTTGCGATTACTCCTGCCATGAAGGCACTGGGGATTAAAAATCGCTGCCGTCTTTTTGAGATTCCTGAAGGTATTTCCTATATTACAGCTTCTCCTCGTATGCAGAAATATATTGATTATTCGGCAGAGATTTATTACATCTATTTACATTACATTTCAAAAGAAGATATCCATGTTTATTCCATTGATGAAGCCTTTATGGATGTAACGGATTATCTGTCTTTGTATGGACTTACGGCAAGGCAGTTAGGGCAGAAGATTATGCAGGATGTGTATACCAAGTTGGGCATCCGCGCGACTTGTGGAATCGGAAGTAATCTGTATTTGTGTAAGGTGGCACTGGATATTACAGCTAAGCACAGTCCGGACTTCATTGGAGAACTGGACGAAGAGACGTATCAAAAGACTTTGTGGAAACACAGACCCCTTACGGATTTTTGGCGTGTGGGAGTTGGTACGGTTAACCGCCTGGCTTCTGTAGGGATTATGACAATGGGGGATATTGCACGTGCAGACGAGGATTTGCTGTATCACTTATTCGGAGTAGATGCAGAACTTTTAATTGACCATGCATGGGGGAAAGAGCCTTGTACCATGAAGGATATTAAGGAATATAAGGCACAGAATAATGGAATCTCCAGTGGACAGGTATTGATGAGGGATTATTCTTTCGAAGAGGGCAGAATTGTGGTAAAAGAAATGATGGATCTGCTTTGTCTGGATTTAGTGCAAAAAGGTCTGGTAACGAATTCTGTGACGCTGCATGTGGGTTATTCTAACCGCTTGAATGTAAAGAGTGCCCACGGAACGGTAAGCCTTGAGGCTGAGACCAATGCAGACATTATTCTGATACCGGAGATAGAGAAATTGTACGACCGCATTGTGAATCCGATGTATCCGGTCCGTCGTTTTAATCTTTCCTGCAACCGGGTAGTTCCGGAAAACTATAGACAGTATCATTTGTTTGTTGATGCAGATGATTTGGACCGCAATCGAAAAATGCAGAATGCTGTTTTGCAGATTAAGAACCGCTATGGCAAAAACGCTGTTTTAAAAGGTATGAATCTACAAGAAGCGGCAACGACGCAGGAACGGAACCGGCAGATTGGAGGACATAAAAGTGGCTGCGAATAAGCGGGTAAAAATGGATATTTCAAACAGGGCAAAACAGTTTATGCCTTTTGCGGCACTGAAAGGGTTACCGGAAGCACTTGAGGAAAAAGAAAGATTATGGGAAGAAGAAATGAAACAGAAAAGTGTTCCGATAGAGGAAGAAATAGATTTGGATGAAGGGATTTAGCAAGAGATAACAGAAAATTAAGGACAATTGTACTATTTTTTATATTTATTTAATTGTATCTGCATTTTAAATGTGATACTCTACTTGAGAACAAACAAGCAGGTGTGCTTGTTGTGTCAGAAGACAGAATATGAGGGAAAAGAGGATTATCCTTTATGTATAATGATATTTTAACCATTGGACCGGTTACGATTCATGGATATGGATTGATGATTGGGATTGGTGTTGCGGTTGCTCTTTTATTGGGAGATTATCGTGCGAAGAAAAAAGGGTTGAATGGTGATCTTATCTATGGCTTGACCATTACGACGGTTATCTTAGGGTTTGTGGCAGCAAGAATCTTATTTATTATTACAGAGTGGAAGAATTTTTTGCAGAATCCGATGAGCTACATTACCGGCAGCGGCTTTGTGGTGTTTGGTGGTATTATTGGTGGTTTATTAACCATTTTTGGATATTGCAAATGGAAAAAGATGGATTTCTGGGCATATTTGGATCTTATGATCCCGTCCGTAGCCATTGCCCAGGGATTTGGGCGTGTGGGCTGCTTTTTGGCAGGCTGTTGTTATGGAAAAGAAACGAACAGTCCGCTGGGAATTACTTTTACAAATTCTCATTTTGCACCTAATCATGTAAAATTACTGCCATCCCAGTTGTTTATGGCGGCTGGTGATTTTGTAATTGCGGCAGTGTTGCTTTGGTATTCGAATAAGAATCCTTCTAAAGGAAAGACGAGTATGCTCTATTTGATGCTTTACAGCGCAGGACGATTCTTAGTAGAGTTTACACGTAATGATGACAGAGGATTTGTGGGAGCACTTTCGACATCCCAGTTTATCGGTATTTTTACTTTTATAGCGGGTGCGGTTATGTATTTCGTGGTACTTCCTAAGATGCAGAAAAAAACGGAGAGTTAGTAGTATGATCTGTGATACTTGTGCAAATTATGCATATGACGAAGAATATGAATATTATGTCTGTGAAGTGGATTTAGACGAGGATGAAATGATGCGGTTTTTAACCGGTAATAATCAGGAATGTCCCTATTATCAGTCAGATGATGAGTACATGGTAGTCCGCCACCAGATGTAAAAAGGAGTTTACATGAGCAAGCAGGAATTTATTGAAGGTTTACGCAGAAATCTTTTTTCTATTAATGATTATACGTTTGTGAATGATACCATTTCCTACTATGAAAATTATATTGAAAGCCAGGTTCGTATGGGGAAGTCAGAAACAGAAGTGATGGAGGAATTAGGTGATCCAAGGCTCATTGCCAAATCCATTAAAGCAACCCATGTTTCAGAAGAGGAGGGAAATGAGCAGAATTTTTCACAGGATACCTATGCTGAAAACTCACATTTTCCTAAGACCATGTTTACATTTAATGGAAAAAATATCCAACTGCCATCCTGGCTGGTAAAAACCATTACAATCATCATTCTAATGGTAGTGTTTTTCCTTGTTTTCACGGTGTTAAGATGGCTTTCTCCTTTTATTTTTATGGGACTGGTAGCGTATTTGATTTACAAAACTTTGTTTGGAAAATACTGAGTACAGCATAAATGAATAAACCTATTTTTTATGTAGATACTATCTCTTGTAACCAATAATCCGAAAGACAAAATCGAATGAAGCGTTACAGATTGAGTTTTTTGGGCAAAAAAGAAAGAGAGGGTATCATCATGGAAAAAAATTATTCTGAAAACAAAAATACAAACAATGCATCTGATTGTAGAAACAACTACAGCAACAGCACAAACAGCAATAACAACAAAAACAACAACAAAAACAATAACAATAAAAATAACAACAACAAAAACAACTCTAAAAACGCTAACAACAACGACTACAACTACTAATTTGTTGGCATCATAAAAAGAATAAGAAATGGACGGCATATAGAAAAAGCCGTTTCAGGAAAAGGAAAAAGGCAGGACTGGTTTGGGTCCTGCCTTTTTTGGGAGGTTTTGCAAAAACAAGTAAAACAATTTTTTATTTTATGATTCGATTACACAGAAATCCCATGGTTGTAACGCAATGGATTCCCCTTGTAAGACTGTCTTATCAGAAAGCAGATCCACTCCATTCATACCGTCATAAGAAACTTTCTGTATCTCAGAGGAATAGTTGAATAAATAAGTAAGTGTTTTTCCAAAATCGTTAGTACCACTCTTGCGGATGATTGGGAAAACATAATCTGGTAAAACAATGCCGCTTCGTGTCAGGAAATCACGCAGCACGGCTTCTAATATTTGCTCTGAACACATACAGGCGAGGTATAAAGCCATTCCTTTGCCATATTGATTTTCAGTGATGGCAGCGTAGTCCTTACGGGATGGATGATCGTAAGAAGCAATTACGTTTGCAGTATCTGCGGTTACCAGTTCCATCCAGTCCGTAATTTGACATTCTTCCTTTGTAAAAGAAAATTCTTTGGCAAAGGATTCATCCGTAAAAGAAAGTCCTATATTCTGCGGATAGGTAAACTGATCGTAATGGATGCCGAGGCAGTCCTTGATGATATGTGGCTGCACATCAGAATGAATTTTTAAATATTCATCGGAAAAACCGGATTTAAAGGTGGCAATCAAATGTCCGCCGTCTTTTACATATTGGTTTAAAGAAGACAGTAATCCTTCTGATGCACTGTAAAGTGCAGGTACAATCAATACGTCATAATTTGAAAAAGTACTTTCATAAGAGGATACCATGTCAAATTCTACGTTCATCTTATACAAGACATCAGTCAGCCGGCGCATGATGTAGTTATAACTGCTTGCTTTGGCTGTGGGTAAGGCAAATTGAGTCAGTCCAGTTAAGGAATGGTTATCCAGCAGTACGCCAACACGATTCTCTTTTTTGAGGTTCTTTAAATGTGCACCAATCTTATTCCATTCCTTTCCGATTACACAGGCTTCTTTATAAGTAGCATTTGGGGCAAAATCATGGGAAAGAACACCCTTCCAGTAACTTTCAATGGCATTGTGGATGGAATGCCAGTGCCAGTACATGACACTGTTGGAACCATTTGCTATATGGCTGTATGCCTGCAAACGAAGCTGACCTGGAAATGGCAGCCATTCAATATTACCCTGGGCTTCTGTTTCTAAAATCAGATAGTTGTCCTTCTTAAGACTTCTGGAAATATTACCGCAGATGGAAATCTCAGCCCCTGTCAGATCATCCTGGGATGGATGATAAATATCAGCTCCTGCAACGGTCATACATTTTGCGGCTTCATATTGATCCACTTCCGGCTGTAGACCGGTGGAATGGTTACGGCTCCAATCAAAGTCGAAGTTCTGGGTGATGAACTGATTCTCTCTTGCATATTCACGTACAATAGCAGCCTGCCAGTTTAAGAAGTCTGTAACCAGTTTGCGTTGAAAGCGTGCATATTCTCCGGCAAGGCTCTGGTTGATGGTGCCGCGTACATCAGGGAAATCTTCCCAGCGGTTAATGCGGTTACTCCAATAATCCAGTCCAAATTCATGGTTGAATTCATTGATGTCCGGGAATTTTTCTTTTAAATATTCTACAAACATGGCTTGTGGGCGCTCACCGGCGGTGTCGTAGCTTTTTGTTTCATTATCTAACTGATAACCGATTACATGTGGCTCATTACATACGTGCTCCATCAATTTACGGATGATACGTTCGCTATGGAACAGATATCCGGGATGGGTAATGTCCATGTTTTGTCTATGCCCATAGATTCCTGGACCGCCATGTGTGACAGCAAGGATATCCGGATATTTTTTGTTGAGCCATGTGGGAATGGCGTATGTAGGAGTACCAATGATTACATTAAGCCCATATTTTTTTGCTGCCGCCAGCATTTTGTCGATATGGGTAAAATCATATACATCTTCAAAAGGTTCCAATGTACTCCAAGTGGATTCTGCGATACGGATGGTATTCATGCCAGCTTCTGCCATCATCTTCATATCTTCATCTACTCTGTCATAAGGAAGGTATTCGGAATAATAGGCAGCACCAAATAATAATTTGTCTGTTTTCATAGTAGGATTCTCCTTTTTACATATAAATAAAGTTAAAAACAGTTGTAAAGTAGATAGCGCAATGAAAAAACCAGTAAAGTTGTCCTAAAATCATAGTACTATACGACTCAAACAAACAACCGATTGCGCTATTGGATTTTCCACATTATAACACTTGTATTTTCTAGTGTAAACTTGTAAAATGCAGTATTTTTGCAGAAAAAATAAAAATATGAAAAAACCATTGCATTTTTTAATAAATTAGTGAATAATAAGAAAAAGGCGCGCAACAATGGCGCAAATATGGGGTTGACAGGATGGTTATAGGTTATGGAAGAAAAAAACACAATGACAATCGCGGATGTGGCGAAGGCACTTGGAGTCTCGAAAACAACGGTTTCCAGGGCAATTTCCGGTAAAGGAAGAATTGGAAAAGAGACAAGGGAACGTGTGCAGGCGTTTATTGAAGAACATGATTATAAACCGAATATCATTGCGCGAGGACTTGCGCAATCTAAGACATTTAATATCTGTGCTGTAATGCATGGGGATTATGAAATAGGAGATTTCCGCTTTTTCCAGGATTGTTTATTTGGAATTCAGGAGATCGCCAGTCTGGTTGGATATGATATTTTGATTACGATATGCAAGGGAAACGATATTTCTTCTTTAGAAAGGGTAATTATTAACCAAAAGGTAGATGGGGTAATTTTGATGCGTACCTTTGTGGATGATCCCCGCATTGAGTTTTTGATTCAAAAGGGTGTTCCTTTTGTAACAGTAGGAAGTACAAAGCGTGAGGGTGTAGTGCAAATTGATCATAATCACCGCAGTGCATGTAAGGAGTTGACCTCCATTCTTTTAATGAAGGGACTGAACCGGATTGCGCTGGTTGGCGGTGATGTGAATCATGTGGTTACGCGTAAGCGTTATCAGGGATTCAGAGAAGCCTATGAACAACTGGGAATTGAACTTGACGATGAACTTTTGTTTTTAAACGTGGAAAATAATATATTAGTGGACAAAGCGGTGAAAAGAGCGTTGGCAGAGAGTGTGGATTGTATTTTGTGTATGGATGATGTTGTATGCAGCCGCGTGCTGAAAACGCTCAGGGAAGAAAAACTTTCTGTACCGGAAGATGTAAGAGTGGCTTCTTTCTATAATAGTACAATTTTGGAGAATAATGTACCGGCTATTACGGCACTTGGTTTTGATGCCAAGGAACTGGGAATGGTATCCTGCAAGACTGTACTGGATCTTATTGATGGAGTTGCTGTGAATGAGAGAACGCTTCTTCCGTATGAAGTAGTATTGAAGGCATCTACTAAATGATAACGATTGCGCAAAACAGACATAGAGGATTCATTTTCTTTGTTATTAGTGAAAATATGCTAAAAATAGAGTTAATTTATTGTTAATTTTTTTAGGTTGACATAAAGGCAATATCTCGTTATACTGTAAACATAGAACAACCGGTTGCACAACACGCAACACAACAACAAATACATAGATAAAATGGTTGTTCTGAAAAATATTTTTTATAAACCATAGGGAGGGTTTGAGAATGAAGAAAAAATTATTATGCGCACTCTTATGTGTAAGCATGGTAGCAACAGCACTCGTTGGATGCGGTGGTTCTGCAGAAGAAGCTGCTCCAGCAGATGACGCAGCAGTTGAAGAAGCTGCTCCAGCAGATGACGCAGCAGCAACTGATGCAGCAGCAGATCCAGTTGAAGCATTAATCGCAGCAACAACAGGTCCTGTAGATTTAACAATCTGGGCAGCAGAAGAAGATCAGCAGATGTTTAAAGATATGGCTGACGCTTTCGCAGCACAGTATCCAGAAGTAACATTTAACTTTGAAATCGGTGTTCAGTCTGAATCAACAGCTAAAGATACAGTATTAACAGACGTTGAAGCAGCAGCTGATGTTTATTCTTTCGCTGGTGACCAGTTAACAGACTTAGTTAACGCTGGTGCACTTCAGGAAGTAGTATTAAACAAAGAAGTAGTTATCGATGCAGTAGGCGGCGCTGATTCAGGTGCTGTACAGGCTGCAACAAGAGATGGCAAATTATATGCTTATCCTGCAACAGCTGATAACGGTTATTTCATGTTCTACAACAAAGAGTACTTCACAGAAGAAGATGTTAAGTCTCTTGATAAGATGATGGAAATCGCAGCAGCTAACGGTAAGAAAATTTCTATGGAATATACATCTGGTTGGTATAACTTATCATTCTTCTTAGGTGCTGGATTTACTTTAGCAGCTAATGCAGATGGTTCTACAACATGTGACTGGAACGGAACAAGTGCAGCAGGTATCGATGGTGTTTCTGTAGCACAGGCTATGCTTGATATCGCAGCTAACCCAGGATTCGTTTCTTTAACAGACGCTGAATTCGTAACAGGTATCGCAGATGGCAGCATCATCGCTGGTGTTAACGGTACATGGAATGCAGCAGCAGCAGCAGATGCTTGGGGCGAAAACTACGCAGCTACATGTCTTCCTACATACACATGTAACGGAGAACAGGTACAGATGAGTTCAGTAGCAGGTTACAAGATGTTCGGTGTTAACCCTCATTGTGACAATGTAGGTTGGGCAATGTTATTAGCACAGTATTTCACAAATGAAGAAAACCAGTTAAAGAGATTTGAATTAAGAGAAGCAGGTCCTGCTAACACAAATGCAGCAGCTTCAGAAGCAGTTCAGTCTAACCCAGCTATCGCAGCTTTAGCATTACAGTCTAAATATGCTCAGCTTGATGGCTGCCAGGGTTCTAACTACTGGGATCCTTCAGCAACATTCGGTGAAATCTTAAAGAATGGTAACCCTGATGGAACAGACCTTCAGACATTACTTGACAACTTAGTAGAAGGTGTTTCTCAGCCAACAGCTAACTAATTAACTTTTTGAAAAACAGCAAGTGATTTTTATGGCTCACATTCATTATATATTATGACTGTGAGCCATATTTTTACAAAAAATGCTTGAAACTCTGTGAGAGGAGTTGTGTCCATGAAGAAAATAACAGACATAATGAAACAGTTTGGCACAAGTATTGTGAAAGGTGATATCTGGGTTAAGTTATCCCTGATCATTATGGGTGCTGGATATTTTGGAAGAAAACAAATTGTTAAAGGTATTATCATGACACTGTTCGAAGTAGTGTTCATTGCGTTCATAGCTGGGGTTGGTATCCCTAACCTGAGTAAATTCGGTACGCTCGGAACAGTGCAGTTTGAACAGGAATTTGATATTGTCACAATGACCAATAAAATTAATGATTATGACAATTCATTCCTTATCTTATTATTAAGTATTATTACACTTATATTTATTGTGATGTTTGTAGTGATTTATATGGCAAATATGATCCATGTTTATCATTTGCAGCAGATGAAAGCAGAAGGACAGCGCATCAATACTTTTAAGCAGGATCTTAGAAGTTTTGTAAATGAAAAGTTCCACATTACTCTGCTTACATTACCAATTGCGGGAGTTGTGATTTTTACAATCGTACCGCTGATTATTATGATCGCAGTTGCATTTACCAATTACGATCAGAATCATATGCCTCCATCTTCTTTGTTTACATGGGTGGGCTTTAAAAACTTCATTGACTTGTTTACAACATCTACAACCGTAACTTTTGGTTATTCGTTCCGTGTTGTACTTGGCTGGACATTTGTCTGGGCAATCTTTGCAACCTTTACTACCTACTTTGGTGGTATTTTGCTTGCAAAATTCTTAAATAACCCAAAGACAAAGTGCAGCAAGTTATGGAGAACATTATTTGTAGTAACAATCGCTGTTCCGCAGTTCGTATCCCTGCTGGTAGTTCGTAACTTCTTTGCAAATACGGGTATTGTAAATGCGTTATGTGCAGAATGGGGTGTTACCGACTTTTTGAAAAATATCGGACTTGTAAAAGAAAGTCTGACTTACATACCGTTTTTAAGTGATCCTAACTGGGCAAAGGTTATGATTATTCTCATCAATATATGGGTTGGTGTTCCATACCAGATGCTGATTGCAACAGGTGTTTTGATGAACATCCCAGGCGAATTGATGGAAAGTGCAAGAATTGATGGAGCAACAGAATTCCAGGCATTTATGAAGATTACGATGCCATATATGTTGTTTATTACAGGTCCTGCACTAATAACGGACTTTATTAAGAATATCAACAACTTTAACGTTATTTTCCTGCTTACGCAGGATGTATATGTAACTTCAAATCAGGCATTAGCAAATTCCAATGCCAAGGAAGTTGACCTTCTGGTTACCTGGTTGTTCAGACTTACCAGTGAACAGTACAACTACAAGATGGCATCCGTTATCGGTTGTATTGTATTTATAATCAGTGCTGCATTTACTCTTATTATGTTTAACAACATGATTAAGGGAGACAAGGAGGAAAGTTTCCAATGATGAAGAAAACAAAATTAGTTTTAAGACATGTATTTATTGCTTTCCTTGCATTTGTATGGCTGATCCCGATCGTATGGCTGGTATGTACATCATTCAGTACTTATCCGGGTATCAACATCAGAACATTCTTCCCGGAAGGATGGACATTAGAAAACTACAAACTGTTGTTGTTTAATGCAGATACAGTTGCGCAGTTTCCGAAATGGTTTATGAATACGTTTCTGATTGCAATCTTTGTTTGTATTATCTCTACCAGTTTTGTATTGATGGTAGCATATGCAACAAGCTGTATGCGTTTCAAAATGAGAAAACCACTTATGAACATTGCCATTATCCTTGGTATGTTCCCGGGTGTACTTTCCATGATCGCGGTATACTTCGTATTAAAGACCATCGGACTTACTAATTCACACTTTGGTATGGTACTTGTATATTCAGCAGGTGCTGGACTTGGTTATTTGATTGTAAAAGGTTTCTTTGACACGATTTCCGTTACTTTACGTGAAGCGGCAAAGTTGGAAGGTGCATCAGAAGCAACAATCTTCTTTAAGATTGTAATTCCGCTTTCAAAACCGATTATTGTATATACGATTATCAATTCATTCCTTGCACCTTGGATGGATTTCGTGTATGCGAAACTGATTTTGAACTCAGGTATTTCCTCTGACTGGACAGTAGCAATTGGTCTGTACAATATGTTAGAGAAGAATTTAATTAATAGTTATTTTGCAAGATTCTGTGCTGGTGGTGTATTGGTATCTATTCCAATCTCTATCTTATTCGTAATCATGCAGAAATTCTATGTTGAAGGCATTACAGGTGGTGCTGTAAAGGGTTAAAACATACCAAAACGGTTATAAAGGTTAAAATATATTTTTAAGGAGAAAAAAGAAAATGGATCAATTTGTTTTAAATCTTATCCATAGACCGGAAATGGTGCCAGAGTATGCAGAAAAAGTAACTGGTCATGGTAAGACAGAGGATATCGGAAGAAAAGCACTTCTGACAGAATCTTTGGACATCTTTAAGACACAGCAGGAAGCTGCACACAAAAATGGTTTAAAAGTTACTATCCAGATGACTTATGCAAGTTTATTCAATGATGAAGCAGTGGCACTTGCAAAAGAACATCATGAAAAATATGGTGATGAAATTGCACTTTCTTTGTTAGGACTTCCTTGTGAAGAGTTCCGTGCAAAATATAAGACAAAGGATTTCTGTATTTGGATGTTCTCTATGGAAGAGAAGAAAGAAATCGTAAATGACGTATTTGAAAAATTCTACGAAAAATTCGGTTTCTATCCAGAATCAACAGGTTCTTATTACATGGATGCTGAACTGACAAATTACATCAAAGAAGCATATCCAATGGTAAAATGTGCAGTTGCAACATGCTGGGAAGAAGGTCCAAAAGCATACCATACATGTAACAATTCATGGTATACATTATTCGATGGTGGCCCATGGGCTCCATGGATTCCTTCCAAACAGAATACACATGCTCCTGCAGCAAATGAAGCAGAAGACAGCGGTATTGTAGCAATCCCTCATCTTTCACGTGACTTAATCGCATGTTATGATGGTAATGGTTCTAACTTCGGAACACATCCACAGAATGTACTTCGTGGTATGATTTATGATTCTGAAACATGGGAATATGATTACCTTTATAACCTGATTGACCAGTATCGTGATCTTGCTAAGTACAACAACGGTTATGCTTATAACATGATGTTCGTTGGACCGGGCTGGATGAACAAGATGGGACGTTGGGAAGCTCCATATGAATTGTTATTAAAATCATATGAAGATGGTTGTGCATATTATGGTCAGTTGAAAAAAGAAGGCAAATTGATCGATATGACAATGGCAGAATTTGCTGATTACTACCGTGAAAAGAAATCTTACACAGAGCCTGAATGTGCTCTTTGGAGAGATATTCTTTACGGATCAGATAAACAGGTATTCTGGTACTGTGATCCATACATGCGTGCATGTGTAAATATGGATCAGGGTGGTGCTATTGTAGATCTCCGTCCATACGCGGCTAAATTAAAATGGGAAGTTGGTATTGGAACAAAACATGTTCAGGATGCATCTTATCCATTCTTGATTCAGGAAAAATACCGTGCAGGATACTTCACACACTATGCTGGAGAAGGTACTGTACGTAGTGCGAAAGTATGTTATAACGGCGAAGAAGTAGATCTTTGCTTATGCCGTACAAAAGCACATTTCTCTGAAGAAAAAGCTGCTGATGGCAAAGTAACAAGAATTCTTACATTGGATCCAGTCAATATTGAATTTGACGGACTTACCATTACTCTTCAGACAAAAGAATATTTTGAAGAGGGAAGCTCTAATATCCGTATTGAGCGTACAATCTTAGATATGAGTGATCCTACTGCCAAAGTAGAAATCAACGAATATATGGTAGCATGTTACGGTACAACAGAGTATCCGGAAGATATGACATGCATTACATTAGAGTGTAAGAAGGGCGCAGAATCAGAAATCATTCCTTATGAATACAAGTGCCGTGAAGCAGCAATGGCTGGCGCTGAAGAAGTAAGTGCAGTGATTCCTGCTATCGAGACAAAGGTTTCCATGAGTGCTCAGGATGCAGATGCAAAGGGATATATTCGTGAAGGTTATGCATTCTCACCTATGTTTACACTGGGTTATACAAAGACTATGGCAGATAAGGAGGTATTTACAACATGGCTCAATCTGGAAAAGGCAAATTAAATTATAGATGTCCCTCCTGTTTTTTGAGAGATTTAGACATCGATATGTTTTATGATAAGGAAAAGGACGAATATCACTGCATCCGTTGCCAGTATACAGGCAATGAAAAGGATGTTTTAGAGAAAAACGAAATGATCCGTTTCCGTTATCGCGCAATGCATACACGTTATACAAAGTTTGATTTTGACTAATGTTTCATAAAAGGGGAAGATGTATGATCTTCCCCCTTTTTTAAAGAGATTTGGAAATAGGTTATTGAGGAGAAAAAAGATGAATCAGTTTGTAAAAGGAGTGGATTTGTCCACATTAATTGAGTTAGAAAAATGCGGTGCAAAATACTATAACAATGGAAAAGAAGGAGATGTTCTTTCTATATTAAAGGAGTATGATTTTGATACGGTTCGTATTCGTGTATGGAATGATCCTTATGCAGAAGATGGAACTCCTTATGGAGCAGGAACGAATGATGTGGCTACCTCATTAGAGATTGGCAAAAAAGTTACGGAAGCAGGTTATGGTGTTTTATTAAATCTTCATTATAGTGATTTCTGGGCGGATCCGGGAAAACAGTTTAAACCAAAGGCTTGGAAAGACTATGGCATTGAAGAATTAGAAAAAGCAATTTATGAGTTTACTTTGGAAACAGTGAAAACATTCCTGGATGCAGGCGTTAACATTACCATGATTCAGGTTGGCAATGAACTTTCCAATGGTCTGTGCTGGCCGGAAGGAAAAGTGCCGGAATATGATAACATTGCCCGTATGGTAAGTTCGGGTATCCGTGCCTGTCGTAAGGTGGATGCGTCGATTCCTCTTATGATTCATCTGGATAATGGCGGTAATAATGCTCTTTACAGAGAATGGTTTGATAACTATACAAAGAGAGGCGAAGATTTTGAATACATCGGTCTTTCTTATTATCCTTTCTGGCATGGCACGTTGGATATGCTGGAAAACAATATGAATGATATTGCGGTACGCTATGGAAAAGATTTGATTGTAGCAGAAGTGTCCATGGGATATACGATGGAAGATTATGCTTCTTATGAAAAATTGACTCCAGAGCAGCGTAAAGGCTATGCAACACGTCAGGCATTGGTAGAAAAGATTGAATATCCAATGACAAAAGAAGGTCAGTGTGATTTTATGGCCGATTTCTTAAATCGTGTTGCACATGTAGCAGACAACAAAGGAAAAGGCTTCTTCTATTGGGAGCCGGCGTGGATTCCGGTACCGGGTTCCGGCTGGGCAACACCGGCATCCTTAGAGTATATTCAGGACCCTGGTCCTTGCGGCAACGAATGGGCAAACCAGGCACTCTTTGACTACGACGGCAACGCCCTCCCAGCCCTTGATATAATACGGGATTTTAAAAAGTAATAAATATGCCAGCAGGCTGGCGATGGAGAAGTAAGAGAACGAGTAAATAAGAAGGCAAGAAGGTATCCTAGCAAGTGACCATTTACAAACGTCATCACTTAACGAGGTTGTTTCGAGTTTAGTGATGTTACGTTTGTAATTGAGCGAGAGCGTGTCACGGATAGGATACCTTCTTGGTTTCTTTATATAAACATTCCCTTCTTGACAACTACCCCGCCCAAACCGTAATATAGCGGTATGAGAAAAATGGAACTGATTGCGCCCTGCCACTTTGGCTTAGAGGCGGTATTAAAAAAAGAAATAATTGATCTTGGCTATGATGTCAGTAAGGTGGAAGACGGCCGTGTGACTTTTGTGGGAGACGAAGAAGCAGTATGCCGTGTGAATGTATTCTCAAGAACCGCAGAGCGTATTTTGATTAAGGTAGGCTCATTTATGGCAACTACCTTTGATGAACTCTTTGAAGGGACCAAGGCTCTGCCATGGGAAGAATATATACCTGCAGATGGTAAATTCTGGGTGGCAAAGGCTGCCAGTGTAAAGAGTAAATTGTTTTCCCCATCAGACATCCAGTCTATTATGAAAAAAGCAATGGTAGACCGTATGCGCCAGACATATCCCGTGACTTACTTTGAAGAGACAGGGGATTCTTTTCCTGTACGCGTTTTTATTTTAAAAGATGAAGTAACAGTTGGACTGGATACTACAGGTGAATCGCTCCATAAGCGTGGCTATCGTAAATTGACAGCAAAAGCGCCGATTGCGGAAAACCTTGCAGCAGCTTTGATCATGCTGACACCATGGAGGGAGGATCGTATCTTGTTGGATCCATTCTGTGGAAGTGGTACGATTCCGATTGAGGCAGCTATGATGGCAGCAAATATGGCACCGGGAATGAAGAGAGAGTTTCTGGCTCAGAATTGGGCTCATTTGATTCCCAAACGTGATTGGTATGACTGTATTGAGGAAGCCAATGATTTGGTGGTTACTTCTGTTAAGACAGATATTCAGGGATACGATATTGATAAAGACATGGTGGCAATTGCGAAACAGAATGCACGTCTTGCGGGTGTGGATCATATGATTCATTTTCAGGCAAGAGATGTGGCACAGTTAAGTCATGCCAAGAAATATGGTTTTATTATTACCAATCCCCCTTATGGTGAACGAATTTCAGATAAGGATCAGGTGGGGGCTCTTTATAAGACTTTGGGAGAACGTTACCGCAGTTTGGACAGCTGGTCCATGTATCTGATTACTTCCTATGAGAATGCTCAAAAGGACATTGGAAGAAAAGCAGATAAAAACCGCAAGATCTATAATGGAATGATGAAAACATATTATTATCAATTTATGGGACCAAAACCACCTAAGAAGGATAAAGCATAATGAATAAACTTAAGAATATTCTCCTGGCTTTTCTGATTGTGATCTTGATGGCGGCTATTGTGACCGGAGGGTATTTTCTATATCAGGAAAAACGCAAGACACCGGATGAACTGGTGGAATTGGAAAATCAGAAAACAGAGCTTGCTTATAAAGAAAATTTAGAATATGCCATGAATGCACGCAGACAGTATGATTTTATTGTGGTGCTGAATCCTGCACATGGCGGCACGGATGCAGGTTATGAAAATGCATTTGGGGCTGAAAAAGATATTACGCTTGCTATTTGTAATCAGGTAATTGCAGCAAATACAGATCCTGAAATTGGCATTTTTTTAACGCGTTCCATTGATATAGGAATGAGTGATGAGATGCGATTGGATTTTGTGAAACAGTTAAATCCGGATTTATTCATTGATGTGCATTTGAATAAAAGTTCGACTGTTAGTACCTATGGTACCAGTGTGAGTTATAAAACTACTTATTATAATAGGAAGTTATCCAATGTAAAGTTTGCGGATATTATGGAAAAAAGTGTAGTGACTTCTATTGAAGGATTTGCTGTAGGGATTATGGATGTGACAGACGAGGAGAATGTACCTATCTTAGATAATTTGTCCATGCCTGCAGTCAGCATTGCCTGTGGTGATATGTCTAATGAAAAAGAAGGCGAACTGTTAAGCAGGGAGAGTTATCAGAAAAACATTGCATCGGGCATTTTAGATGGTATTTGCGAAGCAAAAGAATTGTTGACACAATAAGACTGAGTATGCCATACCATATTGGGAGAGGTTAAAGGCGTAAGAAAGGCATAGATATGGATAAAAGACGTATTATTTTTGCTACTGGTAATCAGGAAAAAATGAAAGAAATCAGACAGATCATGGAAGGCTGTTCAGTAGAGGTGTGTTCCATGAAAGAAGCGGGGATTTTATGTAAAGTGGAAGAAAATGGAACTACTTTTGCCCAGAATGCCCGAATAAAGGCAACTGCTATCGCAGAAGTTTTGCGTAAAATGTATCAGGATGCGGGAAAAGAATGTCAGGATATCGTATTAGCGGATGACTCTGGATTGGAAATCGATGCGTTAAATAAAGAACCGGGAGTGTATTCTGCCCGTTATATGGGTGAAGATACGCCTTATCATGAAAAAAATATGAATTTAGTGTCCCGGTTAGAGGGCGTTCCTGTAGAAAAAAGAACAGCACGCTTTGTTTGTGCCATTGCGGCTGTTTTACCAGACCAAAGTGTGGTTGATTCACAGGCAACCATAGAAGGATATATCGGTTATGAAGAAAAAGGAGAAAATGGTTTTGGCTATGATCCTATTTTCTGTGTGCCGGAATTTGGGTGTACTACGGCTCAGTTGACTATGGAACAGAAAAATAAAATCAGTCATCGGGGTAAGGCGTTAAGTGCCATGAAAGAAAAACTGATTCAGAAAGGTCTTTTGGACTAATGGACAAAATATTGATTGTCAGTGACACGCATAGGAAAAATGAGAATTATCTGGATATTATAAATAAATATGGTCCTTTTGACCGTGTAATTCATTGTGGTGACGTGGAAGGCAGTGAATTTACCATCTGTGAGGCGGCTGGATGTCCTGTGGAAATGGTTATGGGAAATAATGACTTTTTTTCAGATCTTCCAAGGGAAAAAGAATTTATGCTGGGTAAATATAAGGTATGGCTGACCCATGGACATAATTATTATGTTTCTATGGACAATCAGACGATAAAAAGAGAAGCAAGAGCAAGAGGGGTGGATATTGTCATGTATGGACATTCACACAGACCGGTTGTGGATTATGACAAAGAAATCATAGCGGTTAATCCGGGAAGCCTTACTTATCCCAGGCAGGAAGGGCGTAAACCATCCTTTATTATTATGGAAATGGATGAGCAGGGAGAGGCTCATTTTACGGTAAATTATATTTCCTAAAAAAATAGAAAAAATTTTTAAAAAAGGTGTTGACATTAAATGAGCTCTAGAATATAATACTACTTGCGTCACGAATTAAATATGACACAAAAAACGGGGTGTGGCTCAGTTTGGCTAGAGCACCTGGTTTGGGACCAGGGGGTCGCAG
>CAZHGE010000056.1:0-18650 GCA_964531805.1 uncultured Lachnospiraceae bacterium | reverse complement strand
GGCTTGAAAATATTCAGGACTGGGGTATTTCCCGTAACCGTTACTGGGGAACACCACTCAATATCTGGGAATGTGAAGACTGCGGACATCAGGAAGCAATCGGTTCCCGTGCTCAGTTAGAAGAGTTGAGCGGTAATCCGGCTGCTAAAACAGTGGAATTACACAGACCATACATTGATGAGATTACATGTAACTGTCCGAAGTGTGGAAAAACAATGAAGCGTGTGCCTGAAGTAATTGACTGCTGGTTTGACTCAGGAGCAATGCCTTTTGCACAGCATCATTATCCATTTGAAAATAAGGATTTATTTGAAGCGCAGTTCCCGGCTCAGTTTATTTCCGAAGCAGTTGACCAGACACGTGGATGGTTCTATTCATTAATGGCAGAATCTACATTGCTGTTTAACAAGGCACCATTTGAAAACGTAATCGTATTAGGTCATGTTCAGGATGAAAACGGACAGAAGATGAGTAAGTCCAAAGGAAATGCCGTTGATCCGTTTGATGCATTAGAGTCATACGGTGCTGATGCGATCCGTTGGTATTTCTACATTAACTCAGCTCCATGGCTTCCAAACCGTTTCCACGGCAAAGCCGTTGTAGAAGGACAGAGAAAATTCATGGGTACACTTTGGAATACTTATGCATTCTTCGTACTCTATGCAAATATTGATAAATTTGATGCGACACAGTATAAACTGGAATACGATAAACTTTCCGTAATGGATAAGTGGTTACTTTCTAAGTTGAATACTATGGTAAAAGCAGTGGATGATAACTTAGATAATTACCGTATTCCGGAAGCTGCCAGAGTGTTACAGGATTTCGTTGACGAAATGAGTAACTGGTATGTAAGACGAGGCAGGGAACGTTTTTGGGCTAAGGGAATGGAACAGGATAAGATTAATGCTTATATGACTCTGTACACAGCGCTTGTGACAGTGGCTAAGGCAGCAGCGCCTATGATTCCGTTCATGACAGAAGAAATTTACCAGAACTTAGTAAGAAGTCTTGATAAGAATGCTCCTGAAAGTATCCATCTTTGCGACTTCCCTGTAGCGGATGATGCAATGGTAGATAAGAAGTTGGAAGAAGATATGGATGCACTCTTAAAAGTGGTTGTTATGGGGCGTGCATGCCGTAACACGGCAAATATTAAGAACCGTCAGCCAATCGGTAAGATGTTCGTAAAAGCACCATTTACACTTTCTGATTTCTTCACAGAAATTATCGAAGATGAATTGAATGTAAAAGAAGTGGTATTTACAGAGGATGTAAGAGACTTCACAACATACACATTTAAGCCACAGCTTAAGACCGTTGGCCCTAAGTATGGTAAGCATTTAGGATTTATCCAGAAAGCACTTGCGGGATTAGATGGTAACAGTGCTATGGATGATTTGAAAGCAAACGGTGCAATCGTATTAGATGATAACGGCACAGCAATTTCACTTGCAGAAGAAGATCTGCTTATCACAATGGTTCAGAAGGAAGGATTTGTAACAGAAGCTGACAATACTGTCACAGTTGTTATGGATACCGCACTTTCAGAAGAACTCTTAGAAGAAGGTTTTGTATACGAAATCATCAGTAAGATTCAGACCATGCGTAAGGATGCGGATTTTGAAGTAATGGATCACATTAAGGTTTCCGTACTTGGAAATGATAAACTTGCAGATATCGTAAAGAAAAACGAAGAAGCAATTGCTACAAAAGTTCTTGCAGACAGTTTTGATTTTGCCGCAGAATATTCTATTAAGAAAGAATGGAATGTAAACGGTGAAAATGTTACAATCTGTGTAGAAAAATAAAGGAAAAAGGTTAAAACTCCAAGCCGGTTTTTTATAAAAGAAAACCGGCATTTGGAGTATTTAGGAAGAGGAACAATTATGAAGAAGAAAACAGCAACACTGTCAACTTTTGACAAAGAATTATTTAAACGCAGCGTTCTGTATAATGTAAAAACGTTATACCGTAAAACAATGGAAGAAGCGACTCCACAGCAGATTTTTCAGGCAGTTTCTTATGCCATCAAGGATGTGATTGTAGATAACTGGATGGACACACAGAAGGCTTTTGATGAAGAAGATCCTAAGATGGTTTACTACATGTCCATGGAATTCTTAATGGGCCGTGCAATGGGTAACAACCTGATCAACTTAAAAGCATACAAAGATGTGGAAGAATGTTTAGATGAACTTGGCGTTGACTTAAACCTGATTGAAGACCAGGAGCCGGATGCTGCACTTGGTAATGGTGGTTTGGGAAGACTTGCGGCATGCTTCTTGGATTCACTGGCAACATTAGGTTATCCGGCATATGGTTGTGGTATCCGTTACCGCTATGGTATGTTCAAACAGCAGATTCGTGATGGTTATCAGGTAGAAGTTCCGGATCATTGGTTAGAAAACGGCAATCCATTTGAACTCCGTCGTCCGGAATATACAAAAGAAGTAAAATTCGGCGGTTACATCCGCGTATCAACTGATGAAAACGGTAGAAGCGTATTTACACAGGAAAATTATCAGGCAGTAAGAGCTGTACCTTATGATATGCCAATCGTTGGTTATGGTAACGGTATTGTAAATACTCTTCGTATCTGGGATGCAGAACCGGTTGAGTGTTTCCAGTTAGATTCTTTTGACAAGGGTGATTATCAGAAGGCTGTTGAGCAGGAAAACCTTGCCCGCAACATCGTAGAAGTTTTATATCCAAACGATAACCACTACGCTGGTAAAGAATTACGTTTAAAACAGCAGTATTTCTTTATTTCAGCATCTGTACAGGAAGCAGTGGCAAAATATATGCGTAAACATGATGATGTCCGCAAATTACATGAAAAGGTAACCTTCCAGTTAAACGATACTCATCCAACAGTGGCAGTAGCAGAATTAATGCGTATCTTAATGGATGAGTATGGACTTTCATGGGATGAAGCATGGGATGTTACAACAAAAACATGTGCGTACACAAACCACACTATTATGGCAGAAGCGCTTGAAAAATGGCCAATTGAGCTGTTCTCTAGACTTCTTCCACGTGTATATCAGATTGTAGAAGAAATCAATAGAAGATTTATCATCGAGATTGAAAACCGTTATCCATATGAAACTGGTCTTACACAGGAAAAAATCAAGAAGATGGCAATTGTTTACGATGGACAGGTTAAGATGGCACATCTTGCTATCGTAGCTGGTTTTTCTGTAAATGGTGTGGCGAGACTTCATACAGAAATTTTAAAGAATCAGGAATTAAAAGATTTTTATGAAATGATGCCTGAAAAGTTCAATAATAAGACAAATGGTATCACACAGAGAAGATTCTTACTTCATGGAAATCCTTTATTAGCAGACTGGGTAACAGACCATATCGGTGCCGAATGGATTACAGACTTAAGCCAGATGGATAAGTTAAAGATTTATGCGGATGATAAAAAATGCAGACATGAGTTCATGAACATTAAGTATCAGAACAAAGTACGTCTTGCAAAATACATATTAGAACACAATGGAATTGAAGTAGATCCTCGTTCTATTTTTGATGTTCAGGTTAAGAGATTACATGAATATAAGAGACAGCTTTTGAACATCCTTCATGTAATGTATCTTTACAACCAGATTAAAGCGCATCCGGAAATGGATTTTTATCCAAGAACCTTTATTTTCGGGGCAAAAGCGGCAGCAGGCTACCGCAATGCGAAGTTGACAATTAAACTGATTAATTCCGTTGCTGATGTAGTAAATAATGATGCTTCTATTAATGGCAAGTTAAAAGTTGTATTTATTGAAAATTACCGAGTATCTAACGCAGAATGGATTTTTGCAGCAGCGGATGTTTCAGAACAGATTTCAACAGCAAGTAAGGAAGCGTCCGGAACAGGTAACATGAAGTTTATGTTAAATGGTGCACTTACACTGGGAACAATGGACGGTGCTAACGTAGAAATCGTAGAAGAAGTTGGAGCGGAAAATGCCGTTATTTTCGGTTTAAGTTCTGATGAAGTTATTGCTTTTGAAAAGAACAAGAACTATAATCCTATGGACATCTTCAATAACGATGCAGATATTCGTCAGGTATTAATGCAGTTAGTAAATGGTACATATGCAGACGATGCAGAATTGTTCAGACCATTATACAATTCATTGTTAAATACAATCGATACTGATGTTGCAGACAGATATTTCATTTTAAAAGACTTCCGTTCTTATGCAGATGCACAGAAGCGTATTGAAGCCTTCTATAAGGACGAAGAAGCCTGGGCGAAGAGCGCAATCTTAAATGTGGCAAGCTGTGGAAAGTTCACATCGGATCGAACCATTCAGGAATATGTGGATGATATCTGGCATTTAGACAAGGTTGTAATTAAGAAATAATAGTGTAAATTTATAATGCATGCGGCACCCTTTTGGGGTGCCGTTTTTTGCATGAAAGTTTATGTATCCATTTATTGCAAGTTTAATCTATTTATTTTATAATAAGGAACGGTAGTTTTGACTAGGATAAAAGAAAGGAATACATCAAAATGGTTTCATTAATGGAAACAGGTGCGTATCTTGTAAACGGAACAGAAATTGTACCGGAAACAGCAGATGCGGCCGCGCTTATTAAAAGCAAAACAGGATTAGATGTTGTAAAAGAAGAAGCATTAAAAAATACAATTGCTTATGGCATTTTAGAGAGCCATAATACATCCGATAACATGGATAAGTTAAGAATTAAATTTGATAAACTGACTTCCCATGATATCACATTCGTAGGTATTATCCAGACAGCGCGTGCGTCAGGACTTGAGAAGTTTCCGATTCCTTACGTACTTACAAACTGTCACAACTCACTTTGTGCAGTAGGTGGTACGATTAACGAAGATGACCACATGTTTGGTCTTACTTGTGCAAAAAAATACGGCGGTGTATACGTTCCACCGCATCAGGCAGTTATCCACCAGTTTGCAAGAGAAATGCTTGCAGGCGGCGGTAAAATGATCTTAGGTTCCGACTCACACACACGTTATGGTGCGTTAGGTACCATGGCAATGGGTGAAGGCGGTCCTGAACTTGTAAAACAGTTATTAAACCAGACTTATGACATCGACAGACCGGGTGTAGTGGGTATTTATTTGACAGGTAAGCCAATGCACGGTGTGGGTCCTCAGGACGTTGCGATTGCACTTATTGGAGCTGTTTTTGCAAATGGTTACGTTAAGAATAAAGTATTAGAATTTGTAGGTCCTGGTGTGGCTGAGCTGAGCGCAGACTTCCGTATCGGAATCGATGTTATGACAACAGAAACTACATGTTTATCTTCTATCTGGCAGACAGATGAGGAAATTGAGAAATTCTATGAAATTCACGGCAGAAAAGAAGATTACGCATATTTGCAGCCAGGTCAGGTGGCTTACTATGACAAGATGATTACCATTGATCTTTCACAGATTAAGCCAATGATCGCAATGCCATTCCACCCAAGCAATGCTTATACGATTGAAGACGTAAATGCAAATCTTGCAGATATTCTTCATGAAGTGGAAGAAAGAGCAAAAGTAAGCTTTGGTGATAAGATTGAGTATTCTTTACAGGATAAGATCCGCAATGGTAAGTTATACGTGGATCAGGGTGTTATCGCTGGTTGTGCCGGTGGTGGTTTTGAAAATATCTGTGCAGCAGCAGATATCTTGAAGGGACATTACATTGGTGCAGATGAATTTACATTAAATGTTTATCCAGCTTCTACACCGATTTATATGGAACTGATGAAAAACGGATGTGCAGCAACTTTGCTTGAGACAGGTGCAATCTTAAAAACAGCATTCTGTGGTCCATGTTTTGGTGCCGGAGATACACCTGCTAATAACGCATTCAGTATCCGTCACTCTACAAGAAACTTCCCGAACCGTGAAGGTTCTAAGATTCAGAGCGGACAGATTGCTTCTGTTGCACTTATGGATGCTCGTTCCATCGCAGCAACAGCCGCAAATAAGGGTTATTTAACAGCAGCAACTGACTTCGATGGCAAATTTGAGACATACAATTATCATTTTGATGAGAAAATTTATGCAAATCGTGTATATGATTCTAAGGGCGTGGCAGATCCTTCTGTTGAGATTAAATTTGGTCCAAATATCAAGGATTGGCCGGCAATGAGCGAACTGCCAAATAACTTAGTGCTCAGAGTTGTTTCCGAGATTCATGATCCGGTTACCACAACGGATGAATTGATTCCTTCAGGAGAAACATCTTCTTACCGTTCTAACCCATTGGGACTTGCTGAGTTTACATTGTCTAGAAAAGATCCTGAGTATGTAGGCCTTGCAAAAGACATGCAGAAGGCTCAGACAGCACTTATGGCAGGCGAAGATGTATTTGCTGCAAAAGCAGAATTAAAAGAAGTGATTGATGTAATCGAAAAAGAATTTCCAGATGCAAGAGAAGCCGGAATCGGTTATGGTTCTACGATCTTTGCAGTTAAGCCAGGCGACGGTTCTGCCAGAGAACAGGCTGCAAGCTGCCAAAAGGTACTTGGCGGATGGGCAAATATTGCAAACGAATATGCGACTAAGAGATACCGTTCTAACCTGATCAACTGGGGTATGTTACCATTCATCATCAAAGAAGGGGCATTGCCATTCCAGAGATTAGATTATCTGTATCTTCCAAATATCCGCAAAGCAGTGGAAGAAAAAACAGATGTTATTAAATGCTATGCGGTGGCAGAGGGCAGTTTAAAAGCCTTTGAAATGACGTTGGGAGACTTAACTGACGAAGAACGTCAGATCATTTTGGATGGCTGCTTGATTAATTACAATAGGGTATAAAAATTAAAACAAGATTTAAAAAAGCGCATTTTTATAATGCGCTTTTTTACTAAAGATTTCATGTAAAAATGACGATATATATAGTACAAGTTAGGCCAAACTTGAGAATAATAAGAAGAACCACGGATGGTATGGGTTACAAACAGGATGTTTGGAACACATGCCATTTTTTAATCCAAATGATGCTGTGTATTGCGTAGTGACGTTTGGTGCTTTTCTACTTCATGGACGATAAGAAAAGGAGTGGAGAAAGGAGATTACTTGATTATCAATTCCTCAAATGTAGGAATGGAATCCGCCAGAACTTATCGTTCTAGCACAACAAGGAAGTTATCGTTATCAACCAAGATTGTTTCCTATGCGTTTTCAGATGAGGCTTTAGGCAACCAGGCACTGCTTGGAAAAAATTCAGAAGAAGCATTAGAAACAAATGAGGAGAATTCTACAGCAACGGATCATAAGGAAACAGAAGATGCATTGGCACGTATGAAGAATTCATCCTCAGCTATTTCTGCCAGAATCCGCAGTATTACAGAGGGCACTGAATCCAGAAGCATTGAGCAGATTCGTGAAAAATGTGTTTTGTATTTATGGCGGTTATTGTTTGGTAAAGAACATGCTTCTAAACTGGCAGAAGAATTTGATCTGCAGGAGGGTTACATAGAAGCACAGCCTAGAGAACTGCAGGTGATGCAGTTGTCTGCGACAGAAGAAGTTTCTTTTGAAGAAGAGGAAAGCGTGAGCTTTTCAACTACTGGTACCGTTGTAACAGCAGATGGACGCGAAATTTCTTTTAACATGAATGTGGGAATGAGCCGCAGTTTTGCCCAGTATTACAAACAGGAGAGCGAGAATGTAATTGCAATGTGTGATCCACTGGTGATCAACTTAAATGATGATGTGGTGGGATTATCAGATCAAAAATTTTTCTTTGACTTAGACTGTGATGGCAAGGAAGAAGAAATTTCCACTTTAGAGACTGGAAATGCGTTCCTTGCTTTGGATCATAATAAGGATGGCACCATCAATGATGGATCGGAATTATTTGGTACAAAGACAGGTGATGGATTTGGAGATCTTGCTCAGTATGATGAAGATGGAAATGGCTGGATTGATGAAGCTGATTCTGTTTTTGATAAGTTAAAAATATGGGTTAAAGATGAAAATGGCGAGGATAAACTGTATACGTTAAAAGAAAAGGGCCTTGGAGCAATTTACCTGGGCAGTTCTGAAAGTAATTATACTTTAAGATCAGGTGCTTCGGGTGAGGTGAACGGTCAAATCCGCAGAAGCGGCGTTTTTCTTTACGAAAATGGCGCGGCGGGTACAATCGCGCATGTTGATATGGCAATACGCGCATATGAAAATGCTGTATAATTAAAATGTTTTCATGTAGAAAATGTAATAAAATGGTTTCGGCATAAAAGATCATTTCTAGAAAAGAAATGGTCTTTTTGTTCAATAAGACGGCTCGCAAAGCGTGGCGCCGTTTGGTTTAATAAAATGTAGTGATGATTTATTTATAAAGTAAAATTATAGTAAAAGCATTTTTCTTGTATAAAGTTATCTCTTGGGGAAAAACTACTTGTATAGAATGGAGGGATAACAATGCAAAAAAATAGACACAGATTAAAAAAAGAAAAATTTGTTATGCTGGCTTCCAGCCTGCTTGTATTATCTGCCCTGACTCTGACAGGAGTATATGTAAAAGAAAGAACTCGTATTCAAAATGAAAATTCGGCGGAACTTTCCAGAGTAGAAGAAGAGACAACACAGGAAAACAGCGAGCCGGTTAATGTTGGTACTGCGGTGAATCCAGATGTGAAAGAAGATGCATTAGAAAGTGATTATGGCAGTTATCAGAGCCGCCTTAGTGAAACTGTAGGTACAAGTGAGAGTGAAGTAGCAGAAACACAGGAAAAAATGGAATCAGAAGAAGCAAAAGAAACAGCCTTGAATCAGCCGGCACTTACTTTTTCACCTGAGGAAGGGCTGGTATGGCCAATTGTGGGTAAGGTATTGATCAATTATAGTATGGATAAAACTGTATATTTCCAAACATTACAACAGTACAAGTATAACCCGGCACTCATGATTGAAGCATCCGAAGGAGAAACCATTACAGCTGCGGCAGATGGACGTGTAAGCAGTGTATATTATGATGTTCAGTATGGAAACTGTGTCAGCGTGGAACTTGGTGACGGTTATGAATTGACCTATGGTCAGTTGGGGAACATTGAATTAAAAGAAGGGGATTACATGCAGGCGGGCGATGTAATTGGTACAGTTGCTGCTCCTACAAAATATTTTGCTAAAGAAGGTGCGAATGTGTATTTTAAACTGACACAGAATGGTGAACCATGTGATCCTTTAAATCAAATGTCTTAAATATTCCATCTTTACCGGATTTTCTGATGTGTTATAATGGAGAAAGGAAATTCGGAGGAACGAAAAGTGAAAAAAAGAGTCTGGCTGTTTTGCATTTTCATAAGTGGTTTGGTGTGTACATCCTGCGCGATAGCGCCGGAAACGGCTGAACCGGTATCCAAGGTTCCGCTCAACCAGGATACGTTGGAAATGGAGCCGGACTTTTCTTATGTAGTACCGATTCAACTGCCCCATATTTTAGTGGATCAATCCGGTTATCAGAGTGGAGATAAAAAAGTGGCATTCTTCTACGGAAAAGATCTTGAAGAAACCTTTGAGATTCGGGATGAACGTACAGAAGAGATTGTTTATTCAGGAACACTGCGCCTAGTAAAAGAAACTGATGGCAGAATGTTATACACGGGAATGTTTACAGAGTTTGGTGAAGCAGGAACATATTATATTCATCAGGAGCAGGTGGGAGATTCCTACTCTTTTGCAATAGGGGCATCTATTTATAATCAAAAATATAAAAAATTGGAATCTTCTCTGTTAAAAGAAAAGTTTACACAGGTGAGTGATCAGGCATATTTGTTGGCAAATTATATGTTTGTTGATGAAATGTTTTCTGAAACATGGACAAATATGTCTTACATACGTGCTAAAATGGAAATGCTGTTATATTCGCAGGATACGTCGACGGGAGCATTTTATAGTGAGATTGTGGAAGAACCAGTGGACGCGACGGTGTATGACGGGACAATATCTCTTTCCACAACAGCTCAGATGGCAGGAATTTTAGCACAATACGTTTATTTATACAGGGAAACGGAAGATCCCATATTTATCAATAAATGCTTACAAGCTTCGCAAAAAGCATACCGTTATATGGAAAAGTATCGTGATAATACGGATACGGATGCCTGGTATTATGCAGCAACCCAGTTATATCGATTGACAAGACAGTATAAATATCGAAATGCAATCATGGAATACGATACATTGCCAGTGGAGTCACGCAGCAGTACATCATATGGATATACCATTCTTGCTGATTTTACTTACTTGTCAACTCCGTATGGAACGGATTATAATCGTTGCGAACTTTTGCTGGATGATTATTTGGATAAAGCACAGATGATTTCTACACAGTCGTCGCGTGAACATTTCTATGTGCTCCCAGATATTGCATCTATGAGTGAGCAGGAAGTTCTGGATGATATGGTGATACTTGGCATTGTAAATCATGTTTTATCAGGTCAGGAATATGCTGGAGTGCAGAAAAATTACATCCATTATTTATCTGGAACCAACCAGGACAGACAGGATTATTTGAATACGAAGATGTTGAAAGAAAAAGATACAGACCGCATGAATACTGGGAATACAATAAAAATGTTTGTGGTGTATGCTGGATTGTATAGTGACAATGAATAAAGAAGTGATAAAAATTTAATTTAGACTTAACAACATTTGCCGTGCGAATACTTTGGCAGAAAACATATATTGCCAAAGTACTCGGTTTTGGTCTTGTTGTAAATTTGATTTATTGAGTTGTTAATGTCTTGTTTTTTTCGTACATAGATTTGATTTGGGTATATACTTGATCGGAAAGCCCACGCTTAGCTTCTTTTTCCAGAGTGTCTGTATAGATTGCGGGAGCAAATTCAATAACAACTGTTGTTTTTGCTATTTTAGGAAGATGCTTTTCGAAAACATCATCGGAACCATTGATTGAGACCGGTACAATAGGACATTTGCTTTTGTCAGCAATTTTAAGGCTTCCAGCTCTGAATGGGAGAAATTCACCTTCTGATTTATTGCGGGTACCCTCAGGAAAAATAAAAATGCTAATTCCTGTTTTAACTTTTTCGACTGCGTCTAAAATCATTTGCATACCTTTACGGATGTCATCACGGTCTAAGAATAAACAACCGATGCCCTTCATCCATTTTCTTAAAAGGGGAATCTTGTTCATTTCTTTTTTGGAAATGTAGCCGGTCATTCCTGGTACGGCAAGATAACTAAGGATAATGTCAAAATAGCTTCGGTGGTTACATACGTACAGAACGGCTTGATTGGTTGGAATATTTTCTTTTCCAATAATAATTAATTTTGTTCCCGCTATGAAACGGACTATGCCAAAAGCCCAATGGATGACTGCACGGCATACTTTATCCTTTATTCTTGGCCATTTCATACCAATAAGCCAAAGCGCAAAATAAAGCGGCATTGAGATAATTAAAAATAAAACAACGAATAATACGGTAATGATAAAGCGAATCATAATAATATATACCTCCAGCAATTCATTTCATTATATCCCACGAAAAGGCTGCTGGCAATGAGAAACCATTAAAATAGAAGGGAGAAAAAAGTGGTTGTATTAAAAAATGGAACTCTGATCGAACCATCCACAGGATTTATGGGAAAACGGGATGTGGTTGTAGAGGGAGAAAAGATTATTAAAATTGCAGAAAATATCGATGTGGAAGCATTAAGAGCGCAAATAGGGGAAGAAGAGACGGTTGTATATGATTGCAGCGGTAAATATATCGGACCGGGGCTTGTGGATGTGCACGTGCACTTTAGAGATCCTGGCTTTACTTATAAGGAAGATATAGAGAGCGGCAGTGTGGCAGCCGCAAGGGGCGGATTTACCAGTGTCATCCTTATGGCAAACACAAAACCGGCAGTGGATAATCAAGAAACAATCCAGTATGTTTTAAATAAGGGAAAGGAAACGGGGATTCATGTATATACCTGTGCAAATGTAACAAAGGGCATGAAGGGAGAAGAGTTAACAGACTTTGGAGTTCTTCTTAAGGCAGGAGCAGTTGGATTTACCGATGACGGTGTTCCTTTGTTAGAAGAAGGATTGGTAAGAAATGCTATGAAACTGGCTGTAAAATACGATACTGTCCTTAGTTTTCACGAGGAAGATCCTCAGTATATTACCAATAATGGAATTAACCGTGGCAAAGCCAGTGAACATTTTGGCATCGGCGGTTCTGACAGACAGGCAGAGATTAGTATGGTTAAGAGAGATTTAGCGCTTGCACTGGAGACGGGTGCGAAGGTTAACTTCCAGCACCTTAGTACAAAAGAGGCAATAGACTTGATCCGGGAGGCTAAGAAACTACCAGAAGGTAAAAATATTCATGCGGAAGCAACACCCCACCATATTGCACTCACAGAATTGGATGTAATAACACATGGTACTTTAGGGAAAATGAATCCCCCTCTACGTACGGAGGAGGATAGACAGGCTATCTTGTCCGGTTTAATGGACGGAACAATTGACTTGATTGCCACTGATCATGCACCGCATGCAAAAGAAGAAAAGGATAAGCCAATCACAGAAGCACCAAGTGGCATCCTTGGTTTGGAAACAGCCTTTGCAATTGCGAATAAAGAGTTGATTGAGGGTAAAAACATGAGTCTTTTGCAATTATTTTGCAAGATGAGTCTTAATCCAGCGGAACTATATGGAATAAATGCAGGTAAACTTGCAGAAAATCAAACCGCTGATTTGGTTGTTTTTGACCCTGAAAAGGAGTGGGAAATTGAAAAATTTGCATCCAAATCTCAAAACTCACCTTTTAAAAACAAAAAATTAGTTGGAAAAATTGAGTTGACTATGTGCCAGGGTAAGATTTTACATGATGAACTGCAGTAAGAATACAAAACAGAAGAAAGGAAATTAAATCTAAAATGAAGAAAAAATGCATTGGTGTAGTCCGTTCAGCACAAGAATTAGCAATGGATATCTATGATTTATGGATTGAAACCGAAATTGCAGCAGATGCAAAGCCGGGACAGTTTGTGGGAGTTTTTACAAGTAAGGATTCTACGCTGCTTCCAAGACCAATCAGCATCTGTGAAGTGGACAAGGAGAAAACAGCGCTCCGTATTGTGTACCGTGTGGCTGGTAAAGGAACAGAAGAATTTTCCCATTATAAAACTGGCAGAAGGGTCTGGTTATTAGGAGTTTTGGGAAATGGATATCCTTTGGAAGCCGCTGAAGGGAAACATTCTTTATTAATGGGCGGTGGAATAGGGATTCCGCCTCTTGTGGAACTGGCAAAACAGTTGAGAGAACACGATCCGCTGGCTAAAATTACGGCGGCAGTGGGTTACCGTAGCAATGATTTGTTTTTAACTGAAGAATTATCCCAGTACGCGGATGTTTTGATTGCATCCGAAGATGGCAGTGTGGGAACGAAGGGAAATGTTATGGATGCTATTAAAGCAGCTGGTATAACTCCGGATGTGATTTTTTCCTGTGGACCTATGCCAATGTTGAAGGCAATTAAGAATTATGCTGAAGAAGTGGATATTCCAGCTTATATTTCATTAGAAGAAAGAATGGCATGCGGTGTAGGTGCCTGCCTTGGCTGCGTATGCAAGACAACACACAAGGATCATCATTCTCATGTAAATAATGCAAGAATTTGTACGGATGGTCCTGTATTTGAAGCAAAGGAGGTAGATATCTAATGGCAAATTTAGGAATTGAGATTGCTGGTGTACAGTTTAAGAATCCTGTTATGACAGCTTCAGGAACCTTTGGTTCTGGTATGGAATATGGAGAATTTGTAGATTTGAATAAATTAGGTGCGGTTGTGACAAAAGGTGTTGCAAATGTGCCGTGGCCTGGGAATCCAACTCCCCGTGTGACGGAAGTTTATGGTGGTATGTTAAATGCCATTGGACTTCAGAATCCGGGTATTGATGTATTTTTAGAAAGAGATCTTCCTTTTTTAAAGCAGTATGATACAAAAGTAATTGTAAATGTATGTGGAAAATCCGTATCGGATTATTTGGAAGTGGTGGAAAGATTATCCGATGCAGATATTGATATGATGGAAATCAATATTTCCTGTCCGAATGTAAAAGAAGGTGCGATTGCCTTTGGACAAAAAGCGGATTCGGTTTATGATATTACCAAGCAGATTAAGGATAAGGCAAAACATCCGGTTATTATGAAATTGAGCCCGAATGTGACCGATATTACAGAAATGGCAAAGGCGGCAGAGGCGGCTGGAGCAGATGCGTTATCTATGATCAATACGATTACTGGAATGAAAATCGATATTGAGAGAAGGAAATTCGCTCTGGCAAATAAGACTGGCGGTATGTCCGGTCCTGCCATTAAGCCGGTTGCGGTACGTATGGTATATCAGTGTGCAAACGCGGTTTCTATTCCAATTATTGGTATGGGTGGTATTGCAAGTGCGGAAGATGCCATTGAATTTTTAATGGCAGGAGCTACTGCGGTTGCAGCAGGTGCCATGAACTTTGTGAACCCATATCTGACAGAAGAACTGGCTGTTGGAATTGAGCGTTTCTTAGACCGCCATAATATTGCAGATGTAAACGAGATTATTGGATGTGTAAAGTAAGCAGATAATTAAAAGTCCGGTTGGAAAGTAGCTTCCAACCGGACTTTTGGTATTTAGAAATATAAAACAGACGTTTGACTTATTTTTCTGCCTTATTTAAGAACGGACGGGCGATTTTATCATTAAATAATTCAATAAGTGGTCCCATAAAGAAGGCGGTAATGATGGTTCCAACACCTACGATAGTTGGAATTTCGCTAATAGCGCCGCCGCCAATCAGGAAAATAATGATACCGGCAATGACACAGATTAAATCCGTTGCAATACGGCAGAATTTAAATTTGGCAATTTTCCATTTGCCTGAGAGTACAATAGCAACGGCATCGTATGTAGAAACACCAAGATCTGCGGTCATATAGAAGGCTGAACCAAAACAAATAATTACAATGGCAACCAAAAGGCAGATCAATCGAACAATCATGGAAGGATTTACTATAATGGTCTGTAAAAAGGAATAAGTAAATTCTGTAATATAGCCCAATAAAAATAAGTTGATAAATGTTGCAATACCGATGTTATGACGATCAACCACTAAACTAAAGGTTAACAGAAGCAGATTAACAATCACATATAAGGTACCAAAGGAAATCGGAATTAGTTTGTCTAAACCGGCCATGAGTGACTGAAAAGGATCAACGCCTAAAGCGGCAATTTTGAAAATGCCTACACTAATGGCACAAATGATTACACCGAATAGGGACATAAAGATTCTTCTTGTTTTCATAAAGAGATACTCCAATCGTATAAAATGTTTGTAATAATCTATATGTAAATACTATAGATATCATTTTACAAGGAAAAGAAAGAAGTTTCCACCATAATATTGCCAAATGATAAAAGAATATGGGCATATCCGTTCTTTTTTTCTCATATAAATGGTTAGGGCTTACCATTTAAGGAGGGTTATCGTGGAACTGATCAAAAAAAATATCCATATGGAGCAACGGATAAAATGGGCAGCGGCGCAGATCAGTCTGGAAGAGGATCAGAATATTTCGGATCAGAAGCCGGATGCATATAAGATTATCTGTAAAAATGCCTGTGTAAAGGTGGAAGAAACAAAACCGGTGGAAGAGGCTGTGTGGATAAAGGGAACTTTGGAATACAAAGTTTTATATCTCACAGATGAAAAAGAAAAACAGTTGTGCAGCATAGAAGGGAAAATTCCTTTTGAGGAAAAGATGTATACGGATAAAAATGTTTCAGGGGATTCGCTGCGTGTGGTGGCAAAGGTGGATGATCTGACAATCCGCCTGATCAATTCCCGTAAACTGAATATCCGCTGTATTATAGGCGTGGTTATTACGCAGGACGAATTGTATGATGAGGAAGTGGTAATGGATGTGGAAAATCCTCAGATGTGTGAAATTTTGAAAAAACCACTGGAGGTTACCACTGTTGTGCTCGATACAAGGGATATTTACAGAATACGGGAAGAATGGGAAGTCCCGGATGGAATGCCCAATATTTATTCTGTTATTTGGAAGGATATCCGTGTTGAAGGGTTAAGCTTTATTCCTATGGACGGTAAAATTGGTATTTCTGGTGAAACAAACGGATTTTTCTTATATGAAGGAGAGGAAGAGGATAATATTCCGCGCTTTTTTGAAGTCAGCCGTCCGTTCAGTGGTATTCTGGATATTCCTGAGTGCAGGGAAAATACTCAGCTGAGGATTGATTATGAGGTGGAACCTGCTCATGTAGAAGTAAAACCGGATTACGATGGAGAAGAACGGCAGATAGATATGGAAATGGAGATAAAACTCTATATTAAACTCTATCAAAATGTAACCCTTTCGGTAGTGGCGGATGCATATGGAATTCAGGAAAAGATGGAGCCTGTCATGAAGGAAAGCCGTTGCGAGAAAATTATTAAAAGAGAAAACGGTAAAATCAAGGTCAGTGATACTTGGGAGAATACAGAAATTCCTGGAGCGGATATACAAATTCTGCGTGTGAGTGGACAGATTCTGGAGGAAGAGGTAAATCTGAAGGAAGAGGAGGCTCGGTTATCAGGAGTACTTCACGTGGATATCCTTTGTGCAGTTAATGAGGAAAATGATCCATACCGCTGTATCAGTATGGATATTCCTTATGAACATAATCTTGTGGTTAATGGTGCCACAGAGCAGTGCCCATATTATGGAAAAGTCTGTATGGAACAGCTGGGAGCCATGATGCAGGGAGATAAAATGGAAGTGCGCGCTATTCTGACTTATCAGCTAATGGTATATCAGATGATAGAAAAGCCGCTATTAGCAGATATGAGAAGAGCAGAAGCGGATATTAAACAAAAAGTACTTCCGGTTATGTCTGTTTATTTTGCAAAAGAAAATGAGAGCATTTGGGAAGTGGGAAAAAAATACCAAGTACCTCTTGTGACGATTCGGGATTTGAATCAATTGACAGAGGATACCCTGCATGATGGGCAAAAGGTATTGATTGTGAAAGAAATGATATAAGAACACAGTTGCAAGTGTTAGAAAGAAAAAGGCGGTCACATGACCGCCTTTGTTAAATGTATATTTAATAAATGTTATACTTCGCCGTTCATGTCTGCAGATTCTACTGTAGAAGTGCCATTTGCTTCGTTTGCCCATGCATCAAACTTAGCCATGGTTGCTTCGTATGTTTTCTGGGAAAGTTCAGGTAATTCACCACCCCATGTTTCGGTAGCCTGTTTGAATCCTTTTTCAAATGCATCACGCATTTCTTCAATCTTAGATGGATCCCCGCCTGTCAGAGCCTTTGCGAAATCAAGAATACGGTCAGAAGTTGCTTCTACGCCCCAGTAACCATCTTCTGCGATATCTGCCTGAGCCTGTGCTTTGGTTGCAGCGTCAACTGTAAAATCTCCTTTTCTTAAGAAAGACCACATATCATCAGCTGTTCCGATTGCATTTCCCTGACCAGCCATCAATTTTTCAACGAGACTTCTTAACTGGGCAGTACGAGCTTCCGCGTCTGCTTTTAATTTGTTGATTAATTCTGTGTTAGGTGTGTACTTCTTTGGTGCTTTAGCAGCATCTGCAGCTGTTGCATTAGATGGCTCGTACACAACGCCTGTTTCGTTTGCTGTTGTTTCTGTTTTAGCAGCAGCTGTTGGCTGTTCTTTTGTCTGAGCAGCAGCTGGTGTATTATAAACAGAAGCAGAGTTTGTAATTCCATTTACATTCATACCATCAACCTCCTTGTATAGGACTATAGTTTATATTTCTTTTATCGGCAATTCTTTTTGGAAACTTTATAGCTAGGATTGCTTTTTTTTATTTTATTGTATATAATTAAAAACAATTTATGTATACAATATGCAATCTTGGAGGAAGAAGAGTGGATTCAGTTGTAATCAAGGCAATGGCAAAGGTTAATCTGGGGTTAGACGTATTAAGACGCAGAGAAAACGGCTACCATGATGTGAAAATGATCATGCAGACGGTAAATTTGTATGATACTTTAACATTATCAAAAATAGAGGATGGGATTGCAATCGCAACCAATACAGGAGAACTTCCTTTAAATGAGGATAATCTGATCTATAAGGCGGCCAGACTTTTATTTGAGCATACAGGAAAAAAGGCCGGAGTATCTATTTATTTGGATAAGCAGATTCCAATTGCAGCAGGTATGGCAGGAGGAAGCACGGATGCAGCGGCTACCCTGCTTGGATTGAATTATTTATATGAATTTGGATTAAATAAGGAAGAACTGGCAGAAATTGGCGTGAAAATTGGAGCAGATGTGCCGTATTGTATATATGGGGGCACGTATTTGTCGGAAGGAATTGGAGAAGTGCTGACAAAACTGCCGGATGCGCCGGATTGTTATGTGGTGATTGCAAAGCCGGGAATCGGGGTATCCACCAAATATGTGTACGAAAATTTACATATTGAAACAGTATCTGAACATCCGGATATTGATGGAATGATTGAAGCCATTAAGGCAGGAAGCCTGGATGGAGTTACTGCAAAAATGGAAAATGTATTAGAGAACGTTACGATTAAGCGTTATCCCGAGATTGAGACAATGAAAAAATGTTTATTGGATAGTGGGGCGGAAAATGCTTTGAT
>CAZHGE010000055.1:0-18806 GCA_964531805.1 uncultured Lachnospiraceae bacterium | reverse complement strand
CTGCACAGAGCTTTAGCAGAACACTCTCAGAGAGAAGGAGTCAGTATGAATCAATATTGTGTGTATCTTCTTTCAAAGTATGATGCAGTGTATCTAAAATGAGTGCAATGAAAATATGGGCCGGGTTTGAGTAATTGAAATAATTCCGGCTCAGTATTCGATTTAATCAAACTACTATCTGGATTTGGATTATCTGTCTTGCTTGGGTTTAAAGAGCAACTAAGATAAAGTAGTTTTAACTGGAGGCAAAAATGCCAAATAAAAAAGAACTAATAGAAACAAAGGTGGGGTACCCAAAAAGTTGTAAAATAATTGTATTTATTGCGTGGAGTTTCTGGATGCTGTTTATCAGTTGGGCGTATTTTGATGGGGCATTCATGGATTTTAGAAATATTATATTGTACATGATTGGCGTAATGATTGGCTTATGGTTTGTACTACATTTTTTGAGACCGACTGTATATATATATGAAAAGGAAGTAAGGTGGCAGAGTATCATATTCCCTTTTGCGTACAGGAAAATTAGCTTAAATAATATAAAAAAGGTTAGATTGGTTACAAAGAATTATTATGATGTTGATCGGGGACCAATTGATGTTATGATTTTTTATGGTGAAAAATACAGACTTTTTTCCGTTGGAATGAAGGAGATAAATGCACAAAAATTATATCAGGCAGTAGCTTCAAACTATGGAACAAGAATTCAGGATCAGAGAAAGAAAACGTATAAAAACCGCTCGACGAGGAGGTAATCCCCGTGGAGCGGTTTCTTTATCCAATAAGATGGCGCGCGAAGCGCGGCGGCGTTTGGTATGTAAGGCATGTACCGTCTACAACAACCCGGCAAATTCTTCTTCCGGCATTGGCTTGTAGAAATAGTAGCCTTGTATCATGTCACAACCAACAGATTGTAAAAATTGCAACTGTTCTTTGTATTCTACACCTTCTGCAATTACTTTAGCCCCCATATCATGTGCCATACCGATTGTGTGGCGGATAATGGCTTCCGCTTTTGGACTCTTTCCAATTTTTCGAATAAATCCCATATCCAGTTTTATGGTATCAAAATCATAAAGTTCAAGCGTGGACAGGGAAGACATACCGCTGCCAAAATCATCGAGCAGGAACGAAAGTCTTAGTTTTCTCATTTCTTCTAAAAAGGCGAGTGCATCGGATTCCAGAACGGCATAAGCGGATTCTGTAATTTCAAGTTTGAGTATGTCTTGAATATTTTCCTGATTTTCCAGTTTTTGTTTCAACATTCCAAGAAGTTTTGTGTCATAAAAATCGACTCTGGAAAGGTTGACAGCGCAGGGAACTACTTTTTGTCCATTTTTCATCCGGTTGATATTAAAATCCAGAACACTGTCTACCATAAAACTATCTAGTTTTGTAGTAAGACCTTCTTTTTCAAAAACAGGAATAAACATTCCGGGGGGAATCATACCTCTTTCGGAGTGCTGCCAGCGTATGAGTGCTTCTGCACTGACAATTTCGCCTGTTTTGGCATCTACAATTGGCTGGTAGTAAGGTAAAAACTCTCCTTTATTTAAAGCATTGTCTAATTCGGAAACAAAAACACGATGATTTACATAATCCTGACTCATTTGCTCGTTACATACAGCATAAGGAATTCCATGGTCCGCAGGAATGGATTGCTCTGCAAGCTTAGCCTGATCGAGCATATGCGGTACTTTTTTGGAAGTATCATGAATATTGTAAATTCCGCAACGAATCAGAATGGGTAGGCGCTTCGTGTCAGTAGTGTAATACTGATGACATAGCCTGTCCATTTTTTCCTCGGTTATGTATTCTGTTTTAGTAAGCAGAGCAAAGTGATCGCTTTCCAGTCTGGCAATCAGGACCGGGTTGAGTTCCTTTATAAGAGCATCTCGTTCGTGGAAAATTACCATATCACCACTTTGTGTTCCGAGCAGGTCATTTACCGCTTTGAACCCTTGGATGTTAGCATAAACGATGGAATAATTTTCTTGGTATTCCGGTTTTTTGAGCAGTTGTTCCACTCTTGTAAGGAAACCGGAACGGGAATATTCATCCGTCATCCAATCGTGGTCGAGAATCATAGAGATATCAGTCAAAGAAACAAGAAATCTTTTTTCATCAGGGACAATCTGTTTGATGCGAAGACTTTTTGCATTAATGCCGTCAATGGTATTAATATGTACCGTTCTGACATAACTTCCCTTGTTTTTTAATTCATCAAGAATAACAGAAAGTTGAATCTGATCTAAATACGGTTCCTTTTCTTCATCTACAACGAGCTTTTGAGAAAACAGGTGGTTCAATTCATCAAAAGAATCTATATTAATAGGGACAATTCCACTTTCCAAAAAGAAATTGCTTATGTGAAAAAATTCAATATGTCCGGTTTCAGCATGAAATTCAAAAACCCAATCGTAATAGTCTGCCACAATGTTATCAAAAATGGCAGGACATTTTTGCTCAAATTCAGAGTTGTCTAAGTTAATAATGCCTGAATGAAGTGGACGGGTAGCGCCATTTGTCATAATCATGCCCTCACCAAAAAATTCTGTGATTCCATTACGGATTATAAAGTAACTTCCATCTGGAATTAGGTAAATTTCTCTTCCAAAACTGTCAGTAGCAACAATTTCATCTATAAGTTTCTGACCGTCTAAAGTGACTGTTTGTTCATACTCAATATGTGGCACAACATTTATATTCGTAAAACCAAGTCCATCTGTGAATCTGACAAACTCTGGATTAATACTTTCTCCGGGGAGTTCAGGAATTAAGTAGACGTTATCTGCTGCATTTATCGTTCCAGCACTAAGCCCTATAAAAATACCATCAAAAAATTCGTTGTCATGGAGAAGATTTTTCAGACCGCATTCCTTCATAAACGCATTTTCTGTTGGAGCATGTCCGCCTGATAGAAAAAAGACATCCGCCCACTGTAAAGCTTCCTTTAGAGCTTCATTTGCTGCATCTTTAGAACTACAGCCATTTTGCAGACGGTAATTCTCAATGAATTGGTAATTGAAGCAACGGATTTCGCTGATCGAACAACCGGCCATTGAAAAAGCATTCTGCATTTCAATAGTCAGATGATTGGCAAGTGCTTCATCGGATGGGTCACTTGCAAAGATTAAAAAACGTGCATTCGGAACCCAGTATTTTCTAAGATTATCCCCAAAATGGTTGGACTCATCAAGTGGATTGGGAACATACTCATTCATGGGCTGATATTTCACAAAACTACTGGTTAAAAATAGTACCATAGAATCTTCCTCACTTTATCTTTTAACAAGATGAAAAATCTAACGGAAATAGTGACTTTATGTTTTTATTTTAGCAGAGTTTATATTGTATTTCACTAATTTTCTAGAGGGAAGGAGGTTTTTATACAAATAATTGAGAAAAAGTGAAACCTTTGCTACAATAAATAAGTTATAAGAAAAGCAATAAAAAGCAGGATTAATTGAATGAAACCAGTTGTAGATGATAGAGATGAAGAAATGCAGCGTGCTAGACGCGCTGAGAGAATAGCGCAGATGCGCCTTGAAAAGCAACTTCAGCAACAGAGACGGCAAATGATAAGAAAATATCTGCCTTGGGGAGTTGGAGCTCTTGGCATTATTTTTGTGTTCAGTGTGGTAACGGCACTTGCTAAAAGACCACAGGAGAATGCGGCAAATCAGCAGGTTCAGATAGAGTCACTAGAAGCGCAAATATCCCGGACAGATTCTATGCGCCAAAGCGCAGATTCGAGAGGACAAGGACAAAGCAATACAAGCAGTGCAGATGATGCTGGAGAAAATAGTACGGACAATCATCTGGAAAATGCAAAGGGAGAGGATGCTGCAGTTGTTTCCAATGAGGCAAAAATACCTGGTCCAGTCTATAGATTTGAATCCACATCCGATACAAAAACCATATATAGTGAGGAAGTCATCAGTACCAATGCTGTTTTGATCAATGAAAGTACCGATACAATCATTGCATCAAAAGGAGCCAGGGAGCGTATTTGTCCGGCTTCCATGACAAAGGTGCTGACTGTACTCGTTGCAGCCGAGCATATGACAGAGGCTGATTTAGAGAATACGTTTACAATGACCAGGGAGATCACGGATTATGCGTATGTAAATGACTGTAGTACAGTAGGATTTTTAGATGGGGAAAAAGTTACTGTCAAGGATTTGTTTTATGGGACCACATTACATTCCGGTGGTGATGCGGCAGTAGGTCTTGCTACCTATGTTGCTGGTTCTCATGAAGCATTTGTGGACTTGATGAATGAAAAACTAGCAGATATGGGGTTGGCAGACAGCGCACATTTTACCAATTGTGTTGGCTTGTATGACGAGGACCATTACTGCACGGTTTATGATATGGCTGTTATTATGAAGGCAGCTATGCAAAATGAATTGTGCAGGGAATTTTTATCGGCGAAAAAATATACAACAACTCCTACAACGGAGCATCCTGAGGGGATTGAAATTTCCAACTGGTTTTTACGCAGAATCGAGGACAAGGATACCGGAGGGGAAGTACTTTGTGCCAAGACTGGTTATGTGGTACAGTCCAAAAACTGTGCGGTAAGTTATGGTACTTTTACAGGCGGTATACCGTATATCTGTGTGACTGCAGGATCTACCAGCAACTGGCGCTGTATCTATGATCATGTGGAAATTTATAATCGGTATGTTCCTGAGGCATAAGAGGGTATCAGTGGAATTTAACTGAAATGTTTTTGACCGTGGTAAGGATGCAAAAAAAGGAGATCGACATGAGTATTACAACAATATTATTTGACTTAGATGGAACACTGCTTCCCATGGATCAGGATGAGTTTGTCCGTGCGTATTTTAAATTATTGGCAAAAAAACTGGCGGGACATGGCTATGATCCCCAGGCACTGCTTGGCAATATCTGGGCAGGCGTGGAAGCAATGGTAAAAAACACAGGTGAATACAACAATGAGGAAGCTTTTTGGCGGACCTTCGATAAGATTTACGGCAAAGGCGTAAGAAAAGATATTCCGTTGTTTGAGGAATATTACCGCAATGAATTTCAGCAGGTACAGTCCGTGTGTGGATTTAATCCTCTGGCTTCAGACGTCATTCGACAGGTAAAAGAAAGAGGATTAAGAATTGTATTGGCAACCAATCCTCTTTTTCCATCGGTGGCAACAGAAAGCCGTATCCGCTGGGCGGGTTTGCAGAAAGAGGATTTTGAACTGATTACGACTTATGAAAATTCCAAACATTGTAAGCCCAATCCGGACTATTATAGAGATATTATAGAAGAGATTGCTGTAAGACCAGAAGAATGTCTGATGGTTGGAAACGATGTGAATGAGGACATGATTGCAGAAAGTCTGGGGATGAAAGTGTTTTTACTAACTGATTGTCTGATTAATAAAGAAAATAAGGACATTAGCATTTATCCAAACGGAGATTTTGAAGCTCTTCTTGAATATATTGACACGATTGTAAAGTAGCTGTATTGGATGAAATTAAGAAAGAACGGATAAAGAGGAGAAGGTACATGAAGGGCCCTAAACTTCTAATAGCGGGTGCCGGTGAAAAATTACAGTATCTGGCACATAATTATAATGATAATACGATTCGATTTATCATAAAGTATCCCAGTAGGCTAAAGGAGGATGTTTTATGTGCTGCTGCGAGAGCACTTATAAATAGTGTGGACGTGCTGCATTCATCCTTTGTTCCGGGGAATCTTAGTGCGCATTGGCATGTGAATCAGGATGTTGAGCCAGTTGATTATTTTTCATTGATAGAAACGGATGGTGACCCTATGGGACCAGCTAAGACTGAAGCACTCCGGTCCACAGCGTTAGAGGGAAAATCACAATTACATTGTACTTTGATACAGGGAAAAGAAAGTAGTGTTGTAGTATTTTTAGTCAGTCATTTATGTGCGGATGGTACGGATGGAAAATATCTGTTGAATAAACTGACAGAGGCGTATAACCGGATTTCGCAGGAGGGAACAGCTCAGGGATTAGAGATAAAAAATGGAAGCCGTGCACCGGAAAAGGTTTATGAGGAATTGTCAGCGAAAGAATTTTTATCCTTGATGAAAAGTCCTTTAACCGGTGTGAAGACTATGTTTCCTTTTCATACAGAAGAGCATAGTTATTTAAAAATGAATTATGTTTTAATTTCAAAAGAATTATTTGCACAGGCAAGGCAGAAAGCAAAGGAAAAAGGGGCTACGGCTAATGATATTTTATTGACTGCCTGCTATCGCAGTTATGCTTTGCTGGATGGAGTTCATGAAAACGATGCTATGAGTATCATGTCCATGATGGATCTGCGCCAGCACTGCAAAGAAAATGAGTCTTTGGGGCTTTGTAATATGTCGGGCAGTCTTCCGACTCTTTTAAAAGTAGGTGTACAGGGAACTTTCGCTGATACATTAAAGGAAATTGTGTTGCAAACGAAAAAGGCAAAAGAAGATCCGCTTGCGGGATTGGAAGGAATGCCTCTTTTACATGGAATCGTACATACCATGCCTATGTGGCTGATGCTGCAGGCGGCAGGATTGGTATACAGTAGTTTGTCCTTAAGTTTGACCAATTTAGGAAACATTTCCTGCCAGGAACTGGCAATGGATGGAGCAGTACCGGTGGAAGGTATTTTTGCCGGACCATTAAAGAAAAAACCGTCGATGCAGATTTCGGCAGCCAGCTTTGATGGTACACCTGCATTGGCAGTAGTTGGTGATTATACAAATGAGGATGCACTGTTGATTCAAGGCATGCTAGACGGCATGGTAAAAGAAATTACAGATTATATAGCAGAAGAAAAATAGAAACAAACGCTGTTAAAAGCGTCATATGGAGGCATGAATGTCTTATATAGAGTTTAATCATGTAGTAAAAGAATATATAGCTGGCGAGACCAAGATTCGTGCGCTGGATGATGCAAATTTTGCGGTCGAAAAGGGAGAACTTGCGGTTATTCTAGGTTCTTCTGGTGCGGGAAAAACCACGGCACTTAACATTTTGGGTGGAATGGATACGCCTACATCGGGACAGATATTGATTGATGGAAGAGATATATCGAAATATAAGAAAAAACAATTGACTGCGTACCGTAGAACAGATATTGGATTTGTATTCCAGTTTTATAGTCTGGTTCCAAACTTGACGGCACTTGAAAATGTGGAACTGGCAGCCCAGGTGTGCAAGGATTCACTGGATGCTTCAGAAACTCTGGATAAGGTTGGTTTATCGGAGCGAAAGGGCAATTTTCCATCTCAGTTATCGGGTGGGGAACAGCAGCGTGTTTCCATAGCAAGAGCGCTTGCTAAAAATCCAAAACTTTTACTTTGTGATGAGCCAACAGGAGCACTTGATTATAATACCGGTAAACAGATTTTGCAGTTGTTACAGGATACCTGTCGAAAAGAAAATATTACGGTCATTCTGATTACGCACAATTCCGCACTGGCGCCTATGGCGGACCGTTTAATTCGTTTTAAGAGTGGAAAAGTGGTGGAGATTACCCGTAATGAGAATCCGACACCGATTGAAGATATTGAGTGGTAGAGAATCCATGTATGGGTTTGGCGGAAGAAAGCACTGTTAGAACGTAAAAGAAGGTAATATTTTTATGAAAAAAGCCTTAAATAAAGACATTTTACGAACTATTTGGAAAGAAAAAAAGAGATTTATCTCCATTATGATGATTACGACCCTGGGAGTTACCGTTATGACCGGTTTGGCGGCGGGCTGCCGGGATCTTCGTATGTCTGCGGATCGATTTTATGATGAGCAGAAATTGTTTGACATCAGTATACAGTCCACTTTGGGTTTGACGGAGGAAGATATTGATGCACTTTTGACACTGGATGGTGTGGAAAATGCAGAAGGCTCTTTTAGCGAGATTGTGCATACAAAAAAGGGAGAGGTGAATAAGACTGCAGAAGTAAAGGTGCTAAAAGCAGACGGTCTGAATCTGCCATATGTAGTAGAAGGGACATTGCCACAGCAGGCCGATGAAATTGTTGTGACAAAAAACTATATGACAGAGACGGGGAAGCAGCTAGGAGATACTGTTGTCATCGAAGAAATGATGGATGAAGAAGATACCGAAGACGTCAACATGGACGATCTAGACATAGAGATTGAAGAGGAAGTCGAAACTCCTAATTTTCCAAAAACCACATTCACGATTACAGGTGTGGTTATTGATGTCATGGATATCAATAATGCGGAAGGTTCTGCGGGATTCCGTGCTACACCGAATGCGGATTATACCTTTTTTGTCACACCGGAAGCAGTGGATAGTGATGTGTATACGGTCATTTATCTGTCTTTAAATGGAACAAGTGAACTTTTATGTTATTCAGAAGAATATGAAAATAGATCGGAAACTGTGATTTCAGTTATTGAAAATGAAATTATGGAGCAGCGCGAGCTGGCAAGATATGAAGCGGTCACTACAGAAGCTTATGAGAAGGTTGGCGACGCAGAAGAAGAAATGAATGAGGCATTTGCAGAGGTAGAGCAGGAGTTTGCTGATGCAGAGCAGGAAATTGCCGATGGCTGGGTGGAACTGGAAGATGGCAAACTGGAACTGTCAGAAAAAGAAGCAGAAGCTGTCCAGGAGATTGCCGATGCCAGAACCGAGATAGAAGATGGATATAAAGAAATAGAAGACGCGGAGAAAGAACTTTTAACGGCAGAGCAGGAAATTGAAGCGGGAGCAAAGGAACTTCAGGAAGGGATGTTAGAGCTGATTGCACAGGAAGAAAGTGCAAAGCAGCAGTTAGCGGATGCTCAGACACAGTTGGATGCCCAGGTGTTAGCAAATAGTACATCGAAACAGCAGATGACAGAGCAGTTGACTGGCGTTAAGACCCTTTTGGGAGCGGAATGGAACGAAGAAGTGCAGGCGGCATGGGATGCACTCGTAACTGCGGCAGAGACAGTACTATTACCAGTGATACAAGAGCAGGCTGCCAGTGGACAGACGAATACCGGCAGCAGTGATGAGCAAATGACGCAACTAATGACATTATTGAATCAAAGCCCGGAATACATGACGGCATTGACAACATTTAGCGCTCTTCTGCAAAACACGGTTATTCCCAATGTGACAACACAACTAACCACACAGAAAACAGAGTTAACAACGCAGCTTTCGACTATAGAAGGTCAGATAACAGCATTAGAGACGGAAATACAGCAATTAGAAGTCGATAAGACACAGGTAGGTTTAACTGAGGAAGAAATAGCGGCAATCGATGAACAGATTGCTGCCAAAACAACTGAACTACAGACTGCTACTGATGCCAAAACAACCTTAGAAACAAGTATTGCAGCCATAGATGCCCAGCTTACCAGCCTACCTGATTTACCAACCAATTTAGTTCAACTGGCAATTGGAACTGCGCAGACTAATGCGATGGATACTTTTTTAACCGCAAGTCAGGAAACGCTGACTACAAAGAAAGCGGAAGCAGAAGCCCAGTTTGAAAAAGCATGGGAAGAGATCAATGCAGGATCTGCTCAAATTGCACAGGGAAGGGCGCAGATTGCAGAAGCCAGAGCGGAGATTGAAGAAAACCGTAAAAAACTGGATGATGCATTGGTAGAGTTGGAAGAAAATGAGAATAAGGCTCAGCAGGAAATTGCTGATGTCAAGGTGGAATTAGCAGATGGCGAGACAGAACTCTTAGATGGGGAAGAGGAACTTGCAGAAAACAAAGTAACCTACGAAGAAAAGAAAACGGAAGCATTGGATAAAATCGAAGAGGCGAAAGAAGAGATTGCCGCTATCGATATGACCCAGTGGTATGTTCAGGATCGAACTTCGTTAAGTGGTTACGTGAATGTAGAAAGTGATGCGGCTTGTATCGAATCACTGGCGTCCGTATTTGCAGTTGTATTTTTCGTAGTGGCAATCCTTATCAGTCTTACGACAGTAACCCGAATGGTAGAGGAAGAGAGAGGACTCATTGGAACCTATAAGGCACTTGGTTTTACCGATAAGGAAATCCGCAAAAAATATGTCAGCTATGCCCTGTCAGCCAGTGTGTTTGGCGGAATTTTAGGGGATATTGGTGGATTTGTAGTATTGCCCGAGATTCTTTTTATTTTCTTTGATGTAATGTATATGCTGCCACAATATTATTTACAAGTGGATATGGTATCAGGAACGATAAGTGTTCTGTTGTTTATAATTGGTATTGCAGGAGCGGCATATGTGGCATGCTTTGCAGAGTTAAAACACCTGCCGGCTTATTTGATGCGTCCAAAGTCACCCAAGATGGGCTCCAGAGTCTTTTTGGAGTATATTCCCCCTCTGTGGAAGCGTTTCTCCTTTTTAAATAAAGTAACAGCACGTAATCTGTTCCGTTATAAGAAACGTTTCTTTATGACGGTGCTGGGAATTATGGGATGTACGGCGCTGCTTGTATTTGGTTTTGCCATTAAAGATTCTGTATCAGAGCTGATGCCGATGCAGTATGAAAATGTATATAAATACGATTTGTTGGCAGCGACATCTGCAGATGACAATGAAAAACTGCTTACCTATATGGAAAATAGTGACGAAGTGGCATCTTACTTAAATATTCAGTTAGAAACTATTAAATTAAAAAATGCAGAAGGTGATACTGAAAAAGTACAGATGCTGGTATTTCCAACAGGAGAATCCCTTTCAGAGTATCTGACGCTGACGGATACAGAATTAGAACCATTTACTATGATGGATGAGGGAATTTATCTGACAGAAAATGCGGCGATTATACTGGATTTGGAAAAAGAAGATACCGTTGCAATTCAGAAACTAAATTTGGAGCAGGAGAATACGAAAGTTGCCGGACTTGTAAAAAACTATCTGGGTAACAATGTATATCTGACAAAGGCAGCGTATGAAAAGATATTTGAGACCTATGAACCTAACGGCGTAATCGCAAATCTCACAGATACCTGTACAGATCAGATCGCATTTGCAGAAACGATGTCCGAGGAAGACTGGATTTTATCCGCAGTCAGCACACAAGACTTGAAGGAAGGATTTTCAGCTGCCTTTACACTGATTAATATTGTAGTTTATGTGGTATTGATTTTTGCGGCTGGACTCGCGTTTGTTGTATTGTTTACATTGGCAAGTGTAAATATTTCCGAACGTATCAGAGAGTTGGCAACTATCAAGGTACTTGGATTCTTTGATGGGGAAGTTCATTCCTATGTGAATAAAGAAACGTTAATTTTAACAGGCATGGGTATTTTGCTGGGATTGCCTGTAGGTGCGGCTATGAGCAATACGTTGACATCGATATTAGATATGCCATCTATATATTTTGCTGTTACCATTTACAACAAGAGTTATTTCTATGCGGCTGGACTGGCATTGTTATTTGCTCTTTTGGTACAATTTATGACAGACCGTACTTTAAATGGAATTGCTCCGGCAGAAGCATTAAAGAGTGTTGAATAATGTAAACATTGAGAAAGTATTTGAAAGTGTGGAATCATGTAACCGTTAATGAAACATTGTATACGAAGGGTAAAAGGTGTTCTCATGAAAGAGATACAGGGTTTATTGAAGCAGCTGTCAATTGAAGAAAAAGCAGCCTTACTGGAAGGTTATCAGAGCTGGATGACGAATGCTATCCCGCGTTTAGAGATTCCGGCAATCCATTTGACTGATGGACCTGTTGGTGTGCGGAAAAAAGTAGATGATGAGGGAAGCGGTGCAGTCGGATTGGGTGCATCTTTTCCGGCAACCGTTTTCCCGGCCAGTGTTTCCATTGCAAATAGCTGGAATGTGGAAAATGCGAAAAAAATGGGACAGGCAATCGGCGAAGAATGTATCGGTTATGATGTGCAGGTATTATTAGCACCTGCTTTGAATCTAAAACGTGATCCAAGGTGTGGACGTAATTTTGAATACTTTTCCGAGGATCCGCTTCTTGCGGGAAGAATGGCAGCGGCTTTTGTACAGGGGGTTCAGAGTACGGGAACCGCGGCATGTCCAAAACATTTTGCTATAAATAATAACGAAAACTACCGCTATATGTGTGATGCGGTGATTGATGAGCGGGCAGCAAGGGAACTTTATCTGAAGGCGTTTGAGATTTGTGTAAGCGAAAGCAGACCACGCGCCATGATGTGTGCTTATAATAAGATTAATGGAGAGCACTGCAGTCAGAATAAGTGGCTGTTAACGGATGTGCTAAGAGAAGAATGGGGCTATGAAGGCCTTGTGATGACGGACTGGGGAGCGACAGTTGATCGGCTGGCTGGTGTAACAGCAGGACTTGATTTGGATATGCCGGGCGGTATTCTGGAAAATAGGAAAAGCATCATCCGTGGTTTGGAAAATGGGCAGATTTCGATGGAAGCCGTGGATAAAGCCGTTACCAATGTGCTTAAATTGGTTCAGGATGCCATACAGACACCGGCTGATCCGACAGGCCAGGAAGAGCAATTGAAAACTCATGAGAAACTGGCCATTAATTTGGCGGCGGATAGTGCGGTGCTCTTGCAGAATGATGGAACACTTCCGCTTACAAAAGAGCAGAAGATATTAGCGGTAGGCGATCTTTTTGAAAAAATGCGTTATCAGGGTGCGGGTTCCAGCAGTATGAATCCGGCTTATCTGACCACGCCGCAAAATGCTTTTGAGGCAGCTGGTATACCATATGAATTTGTAAGAGGATACGATGAAAAGGCATATGATCCGGATACAGAATTAGAAGCGGAAGTCATAACGAAAACCGGAGATGCTGACGTAATCCTGTTCTTTGGCGGCTTAACCGATCATACGGAAAGTGAAGGATTTGATCGGGAAAACTTATCACTTCCCGAAAACCAACTGCATTTATTAGATCAGTTATGTACAGTTGGGAAAAAGATTGTAGTTGTTTTGTTTGGCGGTGCAGCATTTGAAGTTCCGTTTGCAAAAAAATGTGCAGCCATTCTGCATATGTTCCTTCCAGGAGAAGGTGGGGGAGAAGCCTGCCGTCGTCTACTGTATGGAATGGTGAATCCAAGTGGTAAATTAAGTGAAACATGGATGCGTTCGCTTGAGGATGTTCCATTTGCAGATGAATTTGGTCAGAAAAAGGTAATTGCATATAAGGAAAACATCTATGTCGGTTACCGCTACTTTGATGAAAGACCGGAGTGTGTTACTTATCCGTTTGGACATGGACTTTCCTATACACAGTTTGAATATTCCGACCTTAAGATTGAACATGAAGACGGCATTATCAAGGTTATCTTTTACGTGAAAAATGCGGGTGCAATGGCTGGCGCAGAGGTTGTACAGTTATATGTTGGCCGCAACGAAAATACGGCTGTTTTTAAAGCGGCAAAGGAATTAAAAGCCTTTAATAAAATATATTTAGCACCGGGCGAAAGCCGTTTGGTTGCCCTGAAAATTACAGAAAAAGATTTGGCATATTACAATACGAAGCTTCATGACTGGGTAGTAGAAAATGGTGAGTATCCAGTTTATGTGGGAAGCTCCAGCCGCGATATCCGTTTACAGGATGCAATTGCCGTAACGGGCTATGAAGAAGCAGAAGTGCCGTATCACTGGTCGGTCATTCATGCGTATAGTCATTTGGGAACGACAAATCCAAAGGAAACCATTACAACGGAAATATTTGAAAATTCCATCGGACGAAAATTACCGGATGAACCTGCAAAATATCCATTTACAATTGAAAGTCCGCTTATGGATTTTGAACAGAAGTTTATGGGAAAAATCATCTTGAAGACGATATTAAGGGTGATTAACAGTGAGTTAAAGGATATTATGAGGCTGCCTGATGGAAAAGAAAAAGAGGAACGTCTGAAAAATCATATGTTCATGCTGCGGTTTATTCATATGAATTGTCCCCGAAGCCTGGCACAAAGCGGTGGCGGCATGCTGCAGATGAATCTGGCATATGCGCTGACTGATCTTGCTAATGGAAAATTTATTCAGGCCTGTAAAGATATGACAAGGGATAAAGAAAAGTTCCCCCTTCCTTGTGAATCACAGAAAAATATAAAAAAAGAAGAGAAAACTGAATAAAACAAAGGTGGTTGTCAATACTGTGAAGGAAATTATCACAAAACAGGAGGTAAGAGTATGTCACAGTTATCCGAAAAAGAATTAAGCACGATCAAAGATTTACTTTCCGATGAAGAACTTCTGGTAAAGAAATTCAAAATGCTTGCAAGACATGCAGAAACAGAAGAATTAAAAGCCAAAATGGAAGATATTGCCCAGAAACATCAGGGACATTTTAACGAACTTTATCAGAAATTATCTTAGGAGGGAAGATTATGCCAGGAATTTATACAGAAAAAGAAATCTATGGTGATGCATTGGCAGCACAGAAAGCTACAACAGGCTTATTTAATATGGCAGCAAATGAATGCACACATGAAGATGTCAGAAAAACGATGATGAACATCTTAAATCAGGAACACGAAATTCAGAAGGATGTATTCGACGGTATGCATGCAGCAGGATATTATCCAACACCTGCAGCAGATGAAAAGAAAGTGCAGGATACAAAACAGAGATTTTCCCAGTGTGTGAAATAAGATAAAAAAAGACCCTGTGATATGTGATTCGGTTAATAGGAATCCACAGTTGCAGGGTCTTATTTTGTCTGTTAGAATCAGTAATGAAAAGGAGAAAAAGGGTATGAATATAATAAAAAAGATTATAACGCATTTTACGCAAAATCTTACATATAGAAAAGCAGTTGCTGCTGTTCTAGGAAATGTTATTATTGGTGTCTCTGTAGCAGGACTGGCTTATTCACTTATGGGTAATGACCCTTTCACAGCAATGAATATGGCAATCAGTGATGGACTGGGTGTTGGTCTTGGCACCTATCAGCTGATAGTGAATTTCCTATTATTGATTATTCAGTTAATCTGGGGAAGAAACTACATTGGATTTGGCTCCATTGTGAATATGTGCTTTGCCGGATATGTCATAGAGTTTACCGGATATGGACTGAATACTCTATTTGGTGACTCGTCTCAATATACTTTTTTACAGCGTTTGATAATTATGTTGATATCGTTAGTGGTAGTATCTTTCGGTGTTTCTATGTATCAGACGGCGTCCCTTGGCGTTTCTCCTTATGATTTTCTTGCTCTTGGCTTAACGGATCGTTTACAAAAACCCTATTTTGCAATTCGAGTTGGAACGGACGTATCATGTGTTTTGGTCATCTTGATAGCTGTTTTCACAGGCTTTATTACATGGGATCTCAGTCATCTTGGTATTGGTACGATTTGCGTTGCCTTCTTCTTGGGACCGTTGGTTAATGCGTTTAATGCCTTTAATCAGCGTTGGATACGATAGTGTGAATTTGATGAGTTGATTGGACGACTAAATTATAGAAATTATCTTAACTGTTGGAACAGAAAAATGTTAGACCGACTAAGTTAAAGAGATAAATGATTTAGTTGGGGAAATGAAGCGTACAAATCCAACTAAACTGAGATGAAACACAATATAGTTGGATAAAAAGAACCCTTAAGAAGTTAGAGTGTAGATTACACAACTTCTCAGGGGGTCTTTTTTGCTTAGTGAGTCGGCTTGCAAAGAGAGCTATTGTTTTTTCTCTTCTAAAAGGATTGCTCATGCTTCATACGGACGCAGGTTATAGCAGCTATTTCTCTGTCCCATAAGTGACCTCCTGTTTGTAGTTGTATATGAAAAATTATATCAGAAAATAGAAAAAATGACATATATTCTCAAAAGAAATAGATGAGACATATGAAAAAATATATATGTGTCATTCTTGAAATATATGCACAGTTTTAAAGGAATGTGCTATTATATGGATGACATATAGAAATATATATATGCTCATACGGGGGAAAAAGAAATGAATACACTTTATTTTAAATATGCTTTAGAGGTGGAGCGGGCCGGTTCCATTTCCCAGGCGGCACAGAATTTGTATATGGCACAACCCAATTTAAGTAAGGCAATCAAGGATTTGGAAACAGAATTGGGATATACTATTTTTAACAGAGGTGCTGGTGGGATCAAGGTAACAGAAAAGGGGGATGAATTTCTCTATCATGCCAGAAAAGTGATGGAGCAGCTTGCTGAGATGGAAAGCATATCCGACAGGGAAGATACAGAGGGTGGAAAGTTTAAAATATCTATTCCAAGAGGCAGTTATATAGCCAATGGTTTTACTTCTTTTGTATCAGAACTGCCAATGAAACAGGGAATAGAAATAACCATTAATGAAACCAATGATTTAAAGACCATAGATAATGTGACGGAACGTGGATATAATATGGGAATTATCCGTTATCAAGTTGCGGAGGAAGAATTTTTTAATGCCCGTCTGAAAAATAATAAGTTAGAACAGGAAACAATTTGGGAATTTGAATATGTACTTGTTATGTCAAAAGATCATCCACTAGCAGAAAAACCGGATCTTACGGCAGAAGATTTAAAGGATTATGTGAAGATTACCCACGGTGATATTGAGATTCCCCATGCAAAGAATGACGGACATGGTGCGGATGGTAAAGCCACAGGTCCTAAAAAGACTATTTATGTATATGAGAGAGGAAGTCAGTTTGACCTGCTGGCAAATGTGCCTACCACTTATATGTGGGTATCGCCTATCCCTACTTCTTATTTAGAAAAAAATCATCTGGTACAGCGGGCCTGCAAAGCGGCAAATAATCGTTACCGTGATGTTTTGATCTATAGACGGGATTATGAATTAAGTGAGCAGGATAAACTTTTTCAAAAGAAGATATATGAATCCAAGGTGGAAGTAGCTTCTATCAAATACAATTAAAGCGGTGCACATCAATACAGCAGATATCGGAGTGCAGCGGGATTAAAGAAAAAGAACCGGATATATATTTTGGTATATATCGGTTCTTCTTTTTTTATATTTCACATAAGCAAAAACGTTTGTTATGATGCCAAAAGATAAAACACAGGAAAGAGAGATTACGATTTGGAAGGATTCTTAAGTATTAAAGAAGCCATTGAAAAATATATTGCCGGATGTCAGGCAAAAGTAGAAATGTCAAGAGAAAACCGTATGGCAAAATCCGTACTGGCAGGTACATTGATCGGTATGGGAGCAGCAGCAAGCAGTGTGGCAGCACATACGATTACAGATGTAGGCGTGGCAAGACTGGCAGCGGCTTTGGTTTTTCCGGTAGGACTCATGATGGTTATTTTATTGGGAGCAGAATTGTTTACAGGTGACTGCTTAATGGCAATGAGTGTGAGTGATGGAAAACAGAGTTTAAAAGAGATCATTCATGTGTTGGTGAGTGTCTATTTAGGAAATTTTATTGGAGCAGCCATGGTGGCAGTACTGATCGCGGCCAGTGGACAGCTAAATTATTCCGGCGGAATGCTGGGGGCTTATACGATAAAAGTAGCCATGGGAAAAATAAATATTTCCTTTGTGGAAGGAGTTACTTCGGGGCTTTTATGCAATGTTCTGGTCTGTGCAGCTGTTTTAATGGCTATATGTGCAAAAGATGTTACCGGAAAACTGATTGCCATCTTTTTTACCATTATGTTGTTTGTAACAGCTGGATTTGAACACTGTGTAGCGAATATGTATTACATTACAGCAGGGCTACTGGCTAAATGGAATCCGAATTACGTTACTTTAGCCATGGAACAGTATGGATATGGTCTGGAACAGATGCAGGAATTGAATCTTTATCATTTTCTGATCACCAATCTGGTTCCGGTGACCATTGGAAATATATTAGGTGGAATGGTATTCTTAGGACTTCCGTTATATTATATGAATGTTAGAAAAGCAGAACATAGAGATCACAATACGCATAAGGAGGATATGAAAAATGATTACATTTGCACAACAGATGTTGCAGGCATTGCTCATTGAGTTAGTTGGCGTGGCAGCAACCGCAGGGGTAATTTATGTATATTGGAATTATCTGACAAAAAATCGCCCTCATCATTCATAGTTTTACATACCGCCGGCCGTGTAATGCGGCCGGCAATCCTTTTTTATGTAGTGAGACATATGTCACACTGGTTTGCAATGTCCATTTTTTCAAAATACAGTTCTTCCAGGGGAATCCAACGCTCTTTGAAAACTGTTAATCCATGACTGCCGTTGCGGGCAGCAATACGCTCCAATTGATTTTCATAAGAGGTAGTCAGGAAAATGCAATAGTCGTAATATGCCCGTAATTGAGGGTGGCACGAATAAGAGCCCTCAACGATGGTAATAGGAGATGGGTTTACGCTGACGGCATTATCCAACTGCTGGATATGGCAGTTATAGGGTCTGTAAGAAAAAGATTTTCCTTTGGTAAGGGGAAGAAGTACTTCTGCCAAAAATCGTTCATAGTCTACATTTCCACCCGGCTGGGACATGCGTTCTTTGGTACGCATATGCGGCTGTAAAAAGAAATGATCCATAGGAATTACATTGCATCCAAGGTCTTCTTTCAGGTAAGAGGCTAATGTAGTTTTGCCGGAAGAGCATCTGCCGTCAATGGCGATCAACAAAGAGCCTTTGCCAGCAGATAATTCATGAATCTTTTGGGGTATCGATAAAAAAGGCTTAGTAATAGTGTCATTCATAGTATGAAATCCTTTGTGTTTTTATAATCAAAGCGTCTTTATCCATTAAAATAAAAATGTAGGAATAAGTCAATGTTTTTAAAATGAAATACTAATTTTTCGACAGGAGATTATTGACAGTAAAAACGCGATGTGATATTTTTGTGGAGTAAAAAAGCAATTGAAGTTGTAAAAAGGCTGCACGAAGGTGTGCGGTATCATAGGTAT
>CAZHGE010000054.1:0-19573 GCA_964531805.1 uncultured Lachnospiraceae bacterium | reverse complement strand
AATTTTGTCTACAAAAATGGGGTGGGTGTCTACTTTTAGCTTACCACTTCATATAGATAATCGTAGTTATAATGATGGGTATCTATATATGTGGAATGGAAAAGGGGGACAAGAATATGAAATGACAGGGGTTGATTGTTATTTTGGGGACTGGCCAAAGGAAAATCTGTCCTGGAGTGTGGAGGATTAGTTAGGAGAGAGTAAGGTGCGGTGTACGCGCATCAGGGTTTGATATGATAAAGAAAAAACAGTTAGTATTCGTATTTGTTTTAGCAATATCGTTTCTTTGTGCATGCAACAGTAAAAAAGAAATTACAGAGGTAAAAACGCAGACGGGAGAAGAATTTTACTTAAAAGAAAATGATGTTGAATGGTCGCTCCATGACCTGAATGGGGATGGGATAGAGGATTTGGTGCGAAAAGGAAAAGAAGACCGTGTGAAACCTATTCAAGAAATTTATGACGGCAAAAACGGACAGCGCGTATTTTTAGATGAAGTGGACATGGGTGAGTTTTACTTTGTCACGGATAATGGGGATCTAGTGTATCATTGGGATTACAATGGAATTTATTGCTTTGAATCCTATGAAAAATATGTTTACGATGTGGATTGGAATATTGAGTTAGAAAACGGTGTCTATGTATGGTGGGTTTATGATGTAGATGAAGTAAAATATTGGTATGATGGTCACGACCATACTGATATGACACAAAATGGTACATATTTTACCTCTTATTTAAATGGTGAAGAAAAAAGAATTACGAAAGAAGAGTATGTAAAAACATTTGAATCATTAACAGGACTGGACTTTGAATATTTGGAAGAACATTTATTTTGGTTGAAGGAAGAAAATGGTGATAAATTGCACTTGTGGTCCGGAGTTTATAAATATACAGAGACCTTCCCACATGCTCTAGATGCGGATGCCAACTATTTCGTTGCATACGAGATATACATATATGAGGAACAAGGAAAATATCTGGCAAAAGTAAGCAGCAACGGATGGCAGATACAAAGTGAAAGTTTAGCATATGTCACAGGAGATGATACTTCCATAGATTTGTTGTTTGTGGAAACAATGCCCAATGATAGTTTATATGGAACCTGCGAACGATATGAAAAAGATGATGTGTTACTCTCTTTGTCTTTAGAAGATGGAATACTTGAAACAAACTGGAAAATGCTGAGAAATGAGCATCCCATTTTTATCGAAAAAGGAGATGAGATTGTAGGAAAGTATTTTTTAAGAGTAGAGCATTTAGATTAAGGAGCGTAAAAAACTAAAAAACCCCGGAATATCACAATTCCGGGGGGTATTCTATGCCATATCCATATTTTCAAAAACTTCTTCATTTTCAGGTTCTTCTACTTCAGTAATATAGAATACATCCTGATAAAATTGTGCAACTGCCATATTGTGATATGGGATTACGAAAAACAGTCCGATTCCAAAGGAAAGGATGCTTAACGCATACAGCGGTAAGAAACTGACTGTCAGGTAAAACAATTTGATACGGTCACCCTTCATAACATTAGCACAGTAGCGGAATAGTTCCATAACCGTTGCATCCGGGTAATCTACTAATGTATAGAGTACCATATCGAATGTCAGATGCAGGATAACGGAGATAACACCGCCAATAACTAATAACAATGATGCAATTACCATTAGAATGGCGATGTCTTCGGCTATAAAGTATAAAATAAAAAATAGAATAGCCGGTAACATACATACTACATCCAGTACAAGCAATAGAAACTGTGAAATAATGGCTTTGTCCGGATGAGAAGTAAATCCGTAAAAAATGTCACTCAGTTGATATGGCTGGTTGCGGCTGATATTTAATGTGAAACGGATTAGTCCCACTGAAAAGACGGCAGCGATCAACTCTAAAATGACAGTGAGTGCAAAATTGAGAACCGTTGCCCATAGCGATTCGCTGGAAGTAACAACGGAAATGACCATAGTCAGTGCTAAAATGATTAATTCAATGCTGGTAAATGCAAGGATATAAATTCCATATTTGCCCAAAAGAAGTTCGCGGGCAATGGATTTTAGTTCTGTAGTAGTTTTTGTTGAATTCATTGATTACCTCATGTTGTCGTATCGACATTCATTCCTCGAAATTTTACCCCGTCAGTTGCTTTTAAATCTTGCTGATAGGGATTTTCTTCATTATAATACTTAATCTGTGTCTCTGTAGTACCGCCTGATACATAAGAACGGCCACATTCCGGGCATATGTCTGTATGAATGGTTACGCTGGCACGCAAAACTTTGCCATTATCCATTTCGGCTTTTTTAAATGCATTGGAAACGTGCTGTTGTTCGTGCGCACGGACAGCAGAACCAGCGGCTTCAGGTGAAACATGGGCGGCTGATTTAAAAGATACATTGGCTTCGTCCGAGCCGTCCTGATATTTACGGTTCTTACAAGTTTCACATTCTTCCTGGCCAGTAATCGGATTAATACCGTTTTTCATTTTTTCGTCGTAATTGCTTCCATAGATGGAAGATGTAGCACCGACATTATATGATCCATAAGCTGGTCCGGTTATATTTAATGTACTCATAGGCAGCTCCTTTCATAGACATTTGGGGATGAAAAATAAGCCTGCTGGTTACGGCATTTGTTCAAATATTTCCTGCATTTCCTGCCGCATATCCTCTGGCATATGTTCATAGAGTTCCTCGTAAGAGTCTTCATAGGTATCACCATACATATTTTCATACATGTTTTCGTAGACATTGTTATAAATATCTTCGTAATCCAGTGTACCATTCTCCATGCCTTCTATCATTTCTTCATAACTCATGCCGTAGATGCTTTCAAACATATTCGGCATACCGAAGATAAGGGCAAAAGCCATGGCAAATATGGCAACATCACAGCCAAGAGCAATGGAGGAAGTGATAACACCATTTTGAGCCTTACTGTGCATTTTTAATGAACTGCCTCTTGAAAGAAGGGCTAAAATAATAGATAGTGAACCCAAAATAATTGGAGGATAAACTGTAAAAGTAAAAAAGGATACGAGTGCAATTATGCCAAGTACCATGGATGCACGGGCAAGTCCGTTTGCAGGTTCTTCTTTTGGGCGATGGAATTGTTGCGTGGGAGTTCCATTGCCATCTTGCCCAGGCCTGCTCCAAAACGGACTTGGAGTCTGGTCATTTTGTTCTAGTTTAGGTCCAGACGGATACGAACCCTGTCCAGGTCTATCCCAAAACGGACTTTGATTCTGTCTATCCTGTTCCATAATAATTCTCCTCAAGTTTCTAGTATTTTACATATTCAGTATAGCACTTTTGCAAAGAATGCACAACGAAGGCTTTGAGAGAGTTTTACGGATATAAGTAATTTTCCGTTTCTTTTATGATTGAGAAAAAAGTCTGTGTGTTTTATAATAGGAAAAGAACTGGGCATTGGTGCAATAACAAGCATTAACCACAATGCCACAGTGGCAAGAAGGAGAAGACACATGGATATTATTTTAAAAATTAAGGAAGAACTGAATGTCGAAAAATGGCAGGTGGAAGCAGCTGTCAAATTAATAGATGAAGGAAATACCATTCCGTTTATTTCCCGTTACCGTAAAGAAGCAACGGGTTCCTTAAACGACGAACAACTTCGAAATCTAGGAGAACGTTTAACTTATCTGCGTAATTTGGAAGAGAAAAAAGCGCAGGTTATCAGCAGTATTGAGGAACAGGGAAAATTAACAGAAGAACTCCGTGCAAAGATTGAAGAAGCACAGACTCTTGTGGTAGTAGAAGATTTATATCGTCCGTATCGTCCTAAGAAAAAAACACGCGCCAGCGTGGCAAAGGAGAAAGGGCTGGAAGGATTGGCTGAATATATCCTTGCTCAGGATGCCGCAGAAGCCATTGAAGTGGAAGCTGCCAAGTACATAAGTGAAGAAAAAGAAGTGGCAGACGCCAAAGCAGCAATACAGGGAGCTATGGATATCATCGCAGAAAAGATTTCCGATGAGGCTGATTACAGAAGTTATATCCGTCAGGCTACTGTAGAAGAAGGTAAGATTTTAAGTTCTGCAAAGGATGAAAAAGTACAGTCAGTATACGAAATGTATTACAATTATGAAGAACCCGTAAGCAAAGTGGCCGGACATCGTGTACTTGCGCTTAATCGTGGTGAAAAAGAAAAGATATTGACTGTCAAAGTCGATGCTCCTGTAGAACGTATTTTACGATTCTTAGAGACAAAGACCATTACAAGTGAGAATCCTTATACTACACCGGTATTAAAAGCCGTAATTGAAGATAGTTATGACCGTTTGATCGCACCGGCAATCGAAAGAGAAATCCGCAACGATCTGACAGAAAAGGCAGAAGACGGTGCAATTACAGTATTTGGTAAGAACTTAGAACAGTTATTGTTACAGCCGCCAATTGCAGGAAAAGTAGTTCTTGGATGGGACCCGGCATTCCGTACCGGATGTAAGCTGGCAGTTGTGGATGAGACTGGTAAAGTACTTGACACGAAAGTCATTTATCCGACAGCACCGCAAAACAAGGTGGAAGAAGCAAAAGTTGAACTGAAGAAATTGATTAAAAAGTACAATGTGTCACTTATTTCAGTGGGGAATGGAACTGCATCTCGTGAGTCAGAGCAGGTGATTGTAGAACTGATTAAGGAACTGGATACACCAGTTCAGTATGTAATTGTAAACGAAGCAGGTGCTTCTGTATATTCTGCAAGTAAATTAGCAACAGAAGAATTCCCTAACTTTGATGTTGGTCAGCGAAGTGCAGCTTCTATTGCCAGAAGATTACAGGACCCATTAGCCGAACTGGTTAAGATTGATCCAAAGTCCATCGGAGTTGGTCAGTATCAGCATGACATGAACCAGAAGAAACTGGGAGAATCATTGACTGGAGTAGTCGAAGATAGTGTAAATAAGGTTGGTGTAGACTTAAATACAGCGTCCGCTTCCTTATTAGAATATATTTCCGGTATTTCTAAGACGATTGCGAAGAATATCGTCGCATACCGTGAGAAAAACGGCCGTTTTATTACAAGAGCCGATTTATTAAAAGTAGATAAGTTAGGACCGAAAGCATACGAGCAGTGTGCCGGATTCCTTCGTATTTTAGACGGAACCAATCCATTAGACGCAACCAGCGTACACCCGGAATCTTATGAGGCGACTATGAAACTCTTAGATAAACTGGGTATGACCATGGAGGATGTAAAAGAATTGCAGAAGAAAGCGGCGGCAGCTGCATCTGCAAAACCAGCAGCCAAGAAGCCTGCACCAAAGAAGAAACCGGTTAAGAAAGTAGTGGTACGCAATACTTCTACCGCTATGGGCAAGGCTTTGGCAGAAGCATTAGGTACTTCCGGCATGGAAATGGAAACTGTGTCCAAATCAACTAACGCAGAAAATACAGAAACAGCCGTAAGCAGTGTTTCTCTTTTGACAAAAGTTAAAGATACCAAGAAAACAGCAGAAGAATTGGGAATTGGCGAGATTACCTTAGTGGATATCTTAAAAGAATTGGAAAAACCATCCAGAGATCCACGTGAAGATATGCCCAAACCAATCCTTCGCAGTGATGTTTTGGATATGGAAGATTTAAAACCGGGAATGGTCTTAAAAGGAACGGTACGAAATGTAATCGACTTTGGTGTATTCGTAGACATCGGTGTGCATCAGGATGGCTTGGTACACATTTCCCAGATTACGGATCGTTTTATCAAGCATCCGCTTGAGGCAGTCAGTGTCGGTGACATCGTTGACGTACAAGTAATCAGCGTTGACGTACCTAAGAAGCGTATCGGTCTGACTATGAAGATAGGTCAGAATACAGGAGCAAAATAGAATATATGTGATAGTATATATATTAGAATGTGTAGAAATAGAGTAATGCAAAGAGAGACTCCAGTTCTCAAACATAAAGGCGCGGTGTGATCTAAAAAAATTCCCGCACTAACTGCATCCCAAAAGAAATGGGCATATGGCGAATAAATAACGCTGTATGCCCAATTTTTTTGACTAAAAGAATTCTTCGAACACGAATGACGGGGAGTTTAGGCATATATTTCTAGTTGACATGTGTGTAAAATGTTGATATAAAATAAGTGTACTAATAATGTTAATACACCCAAAACACCAACCACATTGCAAATACGGTACAGTTTATGATTAAGAGGCAGATAAGCAAACTCACAGAAAGGAGCGTATATGATCATTATAGATTATAGGGACAGCCGCCCCATTTACGAACAGGTCGTAGAAAAGTTCAAATTGTTGATACTAAAAGGCGCTTTGACACAGGATGAAAAGATGCCATCAGTTCGTACGCTGGCAATGGAATTGTCCATTAATCCCAATACGATTCAAAGAGCATATGCCCAGTTGGAAGATCAGGGATACATTTATACGGTAAAAGGAAGAGGGAATTTTGTTTCTGACAGGACGGGACTCCTTTCAGAATATAAGGAAGAAATACGTGCCCAGCTTCAGGAAGTATGCAGGCTGGCGGCATCTATCGGCATGGATAAAGAAGAATTTATCAGCCTGATTGGGGAATGGAGGAATTTATGATTGAGATTAAGGGAATATCCAAGAGTTTTGATGGACATAAAGCAGTGGATAATGTCAGTGTACAGATTAAGGAAAATACCGTCTTTGGGTTGATCGGTACAAATGGAGCTGGTAAGAGTACCCTGCTTCGTATGGTATGCGGTGTTATGAAGCCGGATGCAGGATATATACTGATTGATGACAGACCAGTATATGATAATGTAGAAGCAAAAAAGGATATCTTTTTCATTGCAGATGATCCTTACTTTTTTGCAAATGGTAATGCGGAAGATATGCAGAAATATTTTTCCACTATTTATCAGGAATTTGATACAGAACAGTTTTATCAGATGCTGGATAATTTCAGTCTTGGCAGAAGGCGTAAGATTAATACCTTTTCGAAAGGTATGAAAAAGCAGCTCGCGCTAATTTTAGGCGTGTGCAGTAAAGCTAAATATCTATTCTGTGATGAGGCATTTGACGGATTGGACCCGGTTATGCGTCAGGGAATGAAGAGTATTTTTGCCAGTGAAATGGAAAAACGGGGATTGACCCCGATTATAGCTTCCCATAACCTGCGAGAGTTAGAGGACATCTGTGATCATGTAGGACTTTTGCATAAGGGTGGAGTCCTTTTATCCAAAGATTTGGAAGATATGAAGTGTAACATTCAGAAGGTGCAGTGCGTATTTGCATCCGATGAGGCCAAAGAGAAAGCGTTGAAAGGTCTGAATATTATGAAAACGGAAGAACGCGGTCAGTTGTATACATTGACTGTTCGAGGAAGCAGGGAAGAGATTTTAGCAGTGTTTGCCACTGTGGATACCATCTTCTTCGAAGCATTACCGCTTTCGTTGGAAGAAATCTTTATCAGTGAAACGGAGGTAGTTGGATATGACATCAAAAAACTCATTCTTGGCTAGATTGATTGAAAATGCAAAAAGAAGAATATGGCTTTTGGTAGTATCCCTTCTGACATTCGTATTAGCGATACCTACTTTTACAGCTATGAACATTAGTGTTATTTCACAGAGAGAGCATCTGATTGAGCAGATGAAGGTACAGGAAGCCTTATATGAATTTGCCAGTGAATTGTATAGTGTTTCCAATGGAGTAATTCTTATATTCGTAGGAATGTTTGCAATTGCCAGTGGTATTCAGGGATTTTCTTATTTATATGACAGAAATAAGATTGATTTTTACCATAGCAAGCCTGTCAAGGCGGTAACACGCTTTTTCAGTATTTGGACAAATGGTATATTCGTGTGGTTGATACCATATATTATTGGAACGCTGATTAATCTTGTACTGTTTGCAGCAAACGGCATTTTAGATGTCAAATTGTTTGGCAGTGTATGGTTGTATTTGGTATTTGCATTGGGACTGTATCTGTGTCTGTATCATTTGGCAATTTTGGCTCTGATGATGACTGGTAAACTAATTGTTACCTGTATGGGAATTGCAGTATTTCTTTTATATGAAGCCTGCATTCGTATTTTAATATGTGGTTACTTTGAATCCTTTTATCAGTTCTTTTATATAGGAGAAGAGACAAACTGGCTGACACCGGTTTTCTCCCCGATTACATTTTTGAATCAGTATAATCAGGGAGAGTGGAGTGCGCCGGTTGCACTGTTTTTTATGCTGTTATTTGCGGCAGTGATTTTAGCCATTGCTTTTTGGTGCTATAAAAAAAGACCATCAGAACTAGCTGGCAGTGCCATGACATTTATGGCTGTAAAACCCGTAATTAAGATTGGAATTGCCGTTCCGGTTGGTTTGGCAGCTGGTCTTGTAACCTGCAGTATTGTCAGCTATGAACCTTTCAGTAAAAAGGGAACTCCGGGATTTCCGATTTTTATAGGTATCTTAGGAGTGTTGATTACCTGTTGTCTGATTCAGGTTATTTACGAAGCAGATATCAAAGGTATTTTTCATAAGAAGCTTCATATTGCGATTTCCTTTGTAATTGCTATGTGTATTGCATTGATTTTCCGATTTGATTTGACAGGATTTGACACTCGTGTGCCGGATGCAGAGGATATTGAATATGCAACATTGATTACAGATACAGGTTCACGCTATGGAAAGGCGTATTTGGATGATGGTCTTAAATGGGTGACCAAAGAAGAATATGTAAATAAGCATATGCGTCTGACCGGGGATAACGCAATCGCCGCCAGAGATTTGGCTGCCCATTCCATAGACCTGTTTTTGACACAACAGGAGACTGATTTTAAAGATGACTACGAATACTGTTATGCAGTATTTTATTTCCATCAGAAAAACGGAAGCGTACTCTGCCGTGAAATACCGGTTGCAGTAAGGGAAGAAACGGCCGCTTCCTATATTGAACAGATAGAGAATTCGAATGAGTTTATTATGGCAAATGAAATTGCCATGTCAGAGGAATTAATGGAAGTGCTAAACGGAAATGAATTTAAAATCCGTTCCGATTGGGGAAATGATATGTATACACAGGAATTATCCAGAAAACAGGCAAGGGAATTGTTAGAAATGTACCGTATAGACCTGATGAAGGATAATTATGAGATCAGAAGTACACAGCTTCCGGTAGGAAGGTTTTATATGTTTATTGATCAACAGATATCCTATGGCTGCGCTTTTGAGTTCCTGGTTTATCCATCCTATACCAATTGTATAAAATATTTAGAAGAGAATGGATTTGAAACCAAAGACTATATCCCATTGGAGGATGTGGAAAAGATTACTATTACCAGATATTATGACGAGGAAGACCGTATTTATTACGAAGAGTATGGTTATGATTCTTATTATTATGAAGAAACGGTGGCGGTTGCAGAAGAACTTACCAGTGCATCGACAACTTATACAGATGTCTCACAGCTGCAGGAGATTTTAGACAATTCCTATCCTGAAAATCTGGGTTGGGAACTTTGGTATACGGATTATCCATTAGAAGAAGATTACCGTGTCCGTGTATTCTTTAAAGAAGATACACAGGGATATATTGATTATGGTTACGAGGGCAGTCTGGACTTTATCAAAGGTCAGATTCCGGAATTTGTAAAACAGGATCTTCCGGATAAAACGGCTTTGGCAGAATAAAGAGTTTCCATAGACGCTCACAATATACAAATGCCGGGTGCGGTAAAAGCATCCGGCGTTTCCTTTGACTTGATAAAATAGCTGCAGAGCATATGTTCTGTGTAAAAAAATAATAAAATGTCGGGATTTAAAGAAATTCTTTATTTTGTTTAGAAATATTTAAGGAAAATTTGGATGAAATCTTGCATATTATATGCTTTAATAGACGGTGTGTTGAATGATTATTCAAAATGTGTCGAAATTTAATGAATAAATATTCAAGTAAAAAGGAAAAGAAGGGGGAAGTATGAGTGCATTAGTTGATGTACGGGACATTTGTAAGGTTTATAATCCTGGAGAAAATGAAGTATGGGCTTTGGATCATGTCAGCGTACAGATTCATGAAAAAGAATTTGTTGCGATTATTGGTCAGTCCGGTTCCGGTAAATCCACATTGATGAATATGCTGGGATGTCTGGATGTGCCGACCAGTGGGACATATATGCTTCATGGTCAGGATGTATCCCATATGTCAGATGATGAATTATCTGACATTCGGAACAAAGAAATCGGTTTTATTTTTCAAGGATTCAATTTAATCCAGAATCTGACGGCACTGGAAAATGTGGAACTGCCGTTGATTTACAGGGGAGTAGGTAAAAAAGAGAGAATAGAACTGGCAGAGAATGCGCTGAAAAAAGTTGGACTACAAAATCGAATGGATCACAAGCCGTCCGAAATGTCTGGTGGACAACAACAACGTGTGGCGATTGCAAGAGCGATTGCGCAGGCACCGCCCATTATTTTAGCGGATGAACCTACGGGTAATCTGGATTCCGGATCCAGCAGAGAAATCATGCAGATTTTAAAGGAACTGCATGAAGAAGGAAGAACAGTGATTTTAATCACACATGATAATGATATTGCGGCGCAGGCAAAGCGTGTCATTAAAATACTGGATGGCAAAATTGCCTCCGACACTATGTAAATGAAGGGGAATATTATGAAAGAAAAAGAAAAGAAACCACATACAAAATGGAAAGAACTTCCAGCAGAAGTCAGAAAGAAGAAACGTAAAAAATACATATGGATTGGTGCAGCGGTTGTAATCTTGTTTTTCTTTATTGTATCTAAGATTTCCGCAGCGAACGCTAAAATGCCAGTTACCACAGAAACTGTAAAAAGCGGGGATGTAGAATCTACCATTTCTACCAGTGGTAAGGTGGAAAGTGATGTAATTAAAACCTATTATTCGCAGATTGGTGGTAATATTGGAAGTATTCCGGTAAAAGAAGGTCAGGCAATAAAATCAGGAGAAGTTCTGTTGTATTTTGAAGAACAGAGTTTGGCCATTGCAAGTAAAGATGCTCAGGCTGCAGCTTTAACAAGTGAAGGCAGTTATAACGATTCAATCGAACAGAACACTAAAAATCAGGCACGGTTAACGGAAGCAACCGTCAATTTAGAGGTGTTAGAACAACAGATTACGGATTATAAAGCATTTATTAAGCAGCAGGAGACAAAATACGAGGATACCCGCAACGCTAAAAAAGCAAAATTGAGTGCTATCGGAATGGATTTGGCAAAAAGACAGGCGGACGGCGAGGATGTAGCGGATGAAATGGCAGAGTACCAGTACAGTGTGGAAACGTTGGATATGAATCAGGAGTTAGTAGATATTCAGCGGACTATCAATGATGCGAAAGAAATTCTTGGAAATCTGGAAGCATATGAGGCAGAAATGAAATCCCAGAAAACATCCACACAGGACAGTATTATGTCTGATACAACAAAAGAGGCAAAGAAAACAACGAACGAAGCTACACAGCTGAAAAACATGCAGATGATGGATTATGCGACAACTGTAGAAAATGGATTAAAGGCAGATTTTGATGGTGTAATTACAGAAATGAAAGTAGCAGAAGGAACACCGGTTACAAGTGGAAGTGCGTTATTAACCATTGCAAGCAATCGTCAGGTGCATGTAACGATTAATCTTTCTAAGAGCGATTTGGAAAAAGTAAAAGAAGGACAGAAAGCAGATATTACCATTGCAGGTAAAAAGTATGAAGGTCAGGTGTCGTTTATTAATCATGTAGCGACTACGAATGCCAATAATATGCCTGTAATTGAGGCTCAGATTGCGATTACCAATGCGGACGAAGAGATTTATTTAGGTGTAGAAGCAAAGGTTGTGATTTATGCGGAAAAAGCAGAAGGTGTACTTCTTGTTCCGGTAGAAGCGGTGAATGCTGATAAAAATGGCGATTTTGTATACATAGTAGAAAATAATGTGGTAGTTAGAAAAGACGTTATTACTGGTGTGAGTTCTGATACATACATTGAAATCGTTAGTGGCTTGAATGAAAATGATCAGGTTATGACGGACATTTCGCTTAATATTGCAGAGGGAATGGAAGTAATGGCAATACCAGAAACAGACTTGGCAGGAATAGAGACAGAAATGTCAACAGAAACTGACACAATCGAAGCAGAATCTGACGCTTCTGTCGAAGCGGATGCTTCAGCGGAAAGTGAGTAAGATATGTCTGGGTTGAAAGAATATATTAAGATTGCCGTTATGAATCTAAAAAGCAATAAAGGGCGATCAGTCCTTACTATGCTGGGAATTATCATTGGTATTTCTTCTGTTATTATGATTATTTCCATTGGTAACGGTGTGACTGAGCAGGTCAATGGCGAGTTGAATGATATGGCAGGCGGTCAGTTATATATTTATGCGAATAATGATAAGGCTGATGAGTTAATCGAGTTTACAAATGAGGATTTTGATGCCATCGAGGAAAAAGTTGAGCATGTAAAGGGGGTTACGCCAACCTATTCCATGTATGGAACTGCGGCAGGTAAAAAAGGAAGTTTTGATGCAATAGTAAGTGCTGGAACCGAAAGCCAGGAATTTATTAATAATAATGAGATTAAATATGGCAGATATTATTCAGAAAGTGATTATTATTCGGCTAATAAAGTATGTGTAATCAGTGAGAACGATGCGATTCTTTTGTTTGGTACAACAGATGTTGTTGGGATGGATATTGAGATTTCTATGTATGGTATTTCTCAGGATATGACTATTGTGGGTATCCGTGAAAATCCGGATTCTGCCATGTTTGTTTCCTATGGAAGTACAGTACAGATTGAAATTCCAATGACTACATTGGGGGCGCAATATGGATTTTATGTAGAAACTTTTGATGGATTTTATATCATTGGTGAGTCGGCAGAATATGCCACAGATATTGCGAAACAGTCTATAAATATCTTAGAAGGCAGACATAATATCAGGGGCGAGGACCGGATTATGTTGGAAAACTTCAATGATTACATGACACAGATTAATGATGTGTTGGGGTATATTACCATATTTGTCGTATTTGTAGCAGCGATTTCCTTATTAGTAGGCGGAATCGGTGTTATGAATATCATGCTGGTGTCGGTTACAGAGCGTACCAGAGAAATTGGTATCCGAAAAGCACTGGGAGCAAGAACCTCTTCCATTATGACACAGTTTTTATCCGAATCAGCAATCATATCCTTAACCGGTGGTGTGATTGGGATTATCTTAGGGATTCTGGGAGCATTCCTGCTTTGTGCTTTAATTGGGTTAACTCCAAAGGTGAATTTCAGCACGGTATTTGGAGCAACCTTCTTTTCTTCGGCAGTGGGTATTTTCTTTGGAATCTATCCGGCCAAAAAGGCTGCAAGATTAAGTCCCATTGAAGCGCTTCGTCATGAATAAAGGAAAGCAGGCAGGCTGGTGTGAAATGAAAGCACCAGCCTTGTTTCGTTTTGCTTTTTGGTATATAATAACACTTTAGCAATGTCCTGACGTCTTTACAAAGTGGTACAGGTATTTGTAACTAGAGGAGTGAAAAAGAAATGAAAGTAGAATTTGATGTTAAGATAACAGCGGCTGATCTGTATGATTACATGCTCGCACATACTTATTCCGGATTCTCGGGAATATTTGGAGGAGTTGTGGGAGCGTTGCTTATTATCTTGTGGTTTAATACTTCCATGATTTATTATCTGGCAGCAGGAATCGTAATCATACTTTATATTCCGTGTTCTTTGTTCTTACGGGCAAAGAGACAGGCGGCAACCAATGAATTTTTCAAAAATCCCATTCATTATACATTAACAGACGAGGGTGTGACAGTGACACAGGGAGATGCGGAAATGGTTCAGCCATGGGCTGCCATTGCAAAAGCATCTTCTACCAACAAAAGTCTGCTTTTGTACACATCCAAGGTGAATGCATGGATTTTTCCAAAAAGAGATTTAGGAGAAAAAAAGGAAGAAGTAATCCAGATGATTTCTACCCATGTATCTCCGGACAGAGTTAAGATTAAGCAGTAAGAGGTATTCATGGAACGTTTTGAAACATTCAGCGAAGAAGAAACATTTGCATTAGGTGAAAAAATAGGAAAAGAAGCAAAGCCGGGACAGGTGTATACGCTTCTTGGAGACCTTGGTGTTGGGAAGACCGTATTTACCCAGGGGGTAGCCAAAGGCCTTGGGATTACGGAAGCAATCTGTTCTCCGACTTTTACCATTGTTCAGGTATATGAAGGGCAGAATGCCGTTTTATCATTTTGATGTATACCGCATCGGAGACATTGAGGAAATGGACGAGATTGGCTATGAGGATTATTTTTACGGAGACGGCATTTCTTTTGTGGAATGGGCGAATCTGATTGAGGAACTCATACCGGATAATCGTATTCAGATTACCATCAGCAAAAACCTGGAAAAAGGATTTTCCTATCGAGAGATTACGATAGACAGAGGTTAGAACTTTTTGATAAAGAAACTGAAAGAATCAGAAAGGCAGGCAGTGTTATGAAAATACTTGCACTGGATAGTTCTTCTTTGACTGCATCGGTTGCGGTTGTAGAAGATGATATTACGATTGCGGAATATACCGTAAATTATAAAAAAACACATTCTCAGACATTGTTACCAATGTTGGATGAAATCATAAAAATGACCGTACAAGATTTGGCGGAGATGGATGCCATTGCGATAGCAGCAGGACCAGGCTCTTTTACCGGACTTCGCATCGGAAGCGCTACGGTAAAAGGGTTGGCACAGGCATTGCAAAAACCGATTGTGCCGGTTCCGACCGTGGATGGTCTTGCGGGTAATTTATACGGTACGGATAAAGTGGTATGTCCATTAATGGATGCACGCCGTAATCAGACATATACAGGATTATATGAATTTGTGAAAAAAGAAGATTCTTACGAAATGCACTGTATTAAACAGCAATGCGCAGTGGATCTTTCTGAAATTATAAGTGCAGTCAATGAATTAGGCAGGGAAGTGATTTTCTTAGGAGATGGAGTACCCGTTTTTAAAGATATCATCAAAGAAACGGTTACGGTACCATATTCTTTTGCACCAAATACCTGTAACCGCCAGAGGGCTGCTGTAATTGGCTGGCTTGGTATGCAGATGTTTAAACAGGGCAGTTATGAAAATGCAGTTTCGCATGCACCGGAGTATCTGCGTTTATCCCAGGCAGAAAGAGAGAGAAATGAGGCGGCTGGATGTTAACAATCAGAGAACTTACTATGGAAGACATTGACCAGGTGTGTGCGTTGGAGGAAATGGTTTTTTCCATGCCATGGCAAAGGGATGCTTTTATAGAAATGGTAGAAAATAAAGATGCCCTTTATCTGGTAGTAGAAGAAAAAAGCAATCCGGGTGTGGTAATTGCAGCCTGTGGTATGCGCCACATTGTAGGAGAAGGAGACATATCTAATGTCGTAGTGCATCCGCATTACCGCAAACGGGGAATTGCAAGGCAGATGCTTGCTGAACTGATGAATCGAGGAAATCAGAAGTTTGGTATAGAAGCTTATACGCTGGAAGTGCGTAAAAGTAATGAGGATGCAATCCATTTGTATGAGTATCATGGTTTTGTATCAGAAGGTATTCGCAAGAATTTTTATGAGAAACCAACAGAAGATGCACTTATTATGTGGAAAAGATAGGCGATTCTTGTAAATATTCCCACAACTGCAAGGCTCCTCTTTTTGTATAATGATAGAGACTGGCCTTACTGTAAAGTGAGAACCGATTATTATACAGTTAGAGTGGAGAGAGATTATGCGAGAGTACGATGAACAGAATCAATTAATAAAAATGAAGTGCAACATTTGCACTAAGGAGATAAAGCTGGAACAGCAAATTATAAAAGAAGGCTGTTTTAGTGTGGATCATTCCTGGGGGTATTTCAGCAGCAGAGATGGAATTCGCCACCAGTTTGATTTATGTGAAGAATGTTACGATAAGCTTGTAAAAGGATTTTCTATTCCGGTTACGGAAACGGAAAATACGGAGATGATTTGATTTCATCTGCACAGAGATTTGGTTTGCTAAGATGCTTGAGGTAAACTACACAGTGGCAGTACAGGCTTTTCTGACATAAGAAAGGTATGGAAATTCATGTTAGATATATGTTTATTGGGAACCGGTGGAATGATGCCGCTTCCTTACCGTTGGCTGACTGCCATGATGGCACGTTATAACGGAAAAAGTATTTTGATTGACTGCGGTGAAGGTACGCAGGTCGCTATGAAAGAAAAAGGCTGGAGTCCTAAGCCGATTGATATCATTTGTTTTACCCATTTTCATGCAGACCACATCAGCGGTCTTCCGGGGATGCTTCTTACGATGGGGAATGCAGAACGTACAGAGCCGCTTTTGATGATTGGACCAAAAGGACTTACGCGTGTAGTGAATGCATTAAGGGTCATTGCACCGGAACTTCCATTTGAAATAGAGTGCCGTGAGATTGAGGGAAAAGAAGAAGTTTTTGAATTTGATGGATTTCGGATAGAAGCATTTAAGGTACAGCATAATGTAACCTGTTATGGTTATTCCATTCAGGTTAACCGTGCTGGACGTTTTGATGTGGAAAAAGCAAAAGCGAATGGCGTTGAACAGTGCTATTGGAGCCGCCTGCAAAAAGGTGAGATGATTGAAACAGAAAATGGAACGCTGACACCGGATATGGTATTGGGAGCGTCCAGACGAGGATTGAAAGTAACCTATTGTACCGATACCCGTCCCGTGGATTCCATTAGAGAACATGCCAAAGGTTCGGATCTTTTTATCTGTGAAGGTATGTATGGAGAACCCGACAAAGAGCAGAAAGCCATAGAGCATAAACATATGACATTTTATGAAGCGGCACGCCTTGCAAAAGACGCCGGGGTAAAAGAATTATGGTTGACCCATTACAGTCCTTCTTTAACCAGACCGGAAGAATTTATGCAGGCAGTTCGTAAGATTTTTCCTCAAAGTTATGCAGGAAAAGATGGAAAATCAGTGGACTTACTGTTCGATGAGGAATAAAATATAAGTAGAAGAAAAGGTATTGTGCATGTCACTTTCATACAAAGGATAAGTGGCTCATGTCAGAAAGGGGGAACCCCATGAAAGGCAAATTTAAACTTGAGGGCAAAAAAGGATTTATTATTGTTATTATTTTAGTAATCTTAGTCATTGGTTATTATTTTTATCTTTCCAACAGAGAGGTAGAACCGAAGGAAGAGGACGTAACCATAACCGAAGTACAGGAATTGCTTTTACGTGATTTGGATCGGAACTATCCGCCGACACCAAAAGAAGTAGTAAAGTATTATTTTGAGATTACAAAATGCTTGTATAATAAAAAACTTTCCGAGGAAGATGTGGAAGCACTTGCTTTGAAACTGGCAGAAATGTTTGATGATGAATTAGCAGCCAATCAGGTGGAAGAAGAGTATTTTGAAAATCTGAAAAATGAGATTCTGGCATTTCAAACAGGTAATATGATTTTGAATTACAGCACCTCATCCAGTACGGATGTAGATTATTTTGAAGAGGGTGGACGTGAGTGTGCCCGTTTATATGGAACTTTTTATTTACAGGTTGATAAAACGATGAGAAGCCTTGATGAAGTCTTTATCTTAAGAAAGGACGACGAAGGCCACTGGAAATTATATGGCTGGGAGACTGTCAGTGAAGAACAGACACAGATCACCCAGGAATAGAGGCTTATAATGAAAGAAGATGTAATCATATTGGCAATCGAAAGCTCCTGTGATGAAACAGCTGCAGCCATTGTCAAAAATGGAAGAGAAGTACTGAGCAATGTGATCTCCTCACAGATTGACCTTCATACATTGTATGGAGGCGTTGTGCCGGAGATCGCATCCAGAAAGCATATTGAAAAAATCAATCAGGTCGTAGAGCAGGCACTTTCAGAAGCGCATATGACTTGGGATGATATTACCGCTATTGCGGTAACTTATGGTCCCGGTCTGGTAGGCGCGCTTTTGGTAGGTGTCTCTTTTGCGAAGGCACTTGCATTTGCTCTTAAAAAACCTTTGATTGGTGTCCATCATATTGAAGGACATATCAGTGCAAATTATATTGAAAACAAAGAATTAGAACCGCCGTTTATGTGTTTGGTAGTATCCGGCGGTCATTCCCATTTGGTAAAAGTAAAAGATTATGGGGAATACGAGATTTTAGGACGTACCCGTGATGATGCGGCAGGAGAAGCATTTGATAAAGTGGCAAGAGCCATTGGCCTTGGCTATCCCGGCGGACCTAAGATTGATAAAGTTTCCAATGAAGGTAATCCGGAAGCAATTGCTTTTCCACGAGCAAAGGTGGCGGATAATGAATACGACTTTAGTTTTAGCGGATTAAAGTCAGCTGTACTCAATTACCTGAATTCCTGTGAAATGAAAGGGGAGTCAGTAAATCAGGCGGATGTGGCGGCTTCTTTCCAAAAAGCAGTTGTAGATGTTTTGGTTGGACATTCTATGACGGCGCTGGAACGTTATGGATTTAAAAAGTTTGCCATTGCCGGAGGTGTTGCTTCCAATACGCACCTGAGGGCAGCAATGGTAGAAGCGTGTGAAAAACAAAATGTGGAATTTTATCATCCATCGCCCATCCTTTGTACGGACAATGCGGCAATGATTGGTGCAGCTGCTTACTATGAATATGAAAAAGGTGTTCGTCATTCATGGGATCTGAATGCAGTTCCCAACCTGAAATTAGGAGAACGATAAATGAAAACAACAGCAATCGTATTGGCTGGCGGCAGTGGAAAGCGCATGAATAGTGCAGTGAAAAAGCAATTTTTAGAGATTCAGGATAAGCCGCTTTTATATTATGCACTGAAAGCATTTGATGAGAGTTTTATTGACTCGATTATTTTGGTGGCATCAGAAGAAGATCAAGAGTATTGCCAAAAAGAGATTATCGATAAATATCATATTCATAAGGTGAAAAAAATCGTACCTGGTGGAAAAGAGCGTTATCATTCTGTAGCAAATGGGGTGATGGCTGCAGAAGACTGCGACTATATTTTTATTCATGATGGAGCGAGACCATTTGTGACACAGGATATGCTCCAGCGTTTGTTGGATGAAGTATGCAAAAGCAATGCTTGTGTGGCAGGTATGCCGGTAAAGGATACGATTAAGATTGCTGATACAGATGGATATATAGCAACCACACCGAAAAGAGACCTTGTCTGGATGATCCAGACACCGCAGGTCTTTTCTTATGAATTAATTTCCAAGGCATATACCATACTGTTAAAGGAAGAAAATGCTTTGCTTGAAAAAGGGATATCCATCACAGATGATGCTATGGTAGTGGAAACATTACTTGGTGAAAAAGTAAAACTCGTGGAAGGATCTTATAAAAATATAAAGATCACAACCCCTGAAGATATCAGTGTTGCAGAAGGATTTTTACAAGCATAAAAATGGATGCAAAATTTTTTGATAAAATTTTTAAAAATGTTGTTGACAGATAAAAAACCTTTTGTTAGAATAACACTTGCGTCTGACAAAGACAGATGCACACGGAGAGGTATCGAAGTGGTCATAACGAGGCGGTCTTGAAAACCGTTTGTCC
>CAZHGE010000053.1:0-20679 GCA_964531805.1 uncultured Lachnospiraceae bacterium | reverse complement strand
GTTAAGACATCGCCCTTTCACGGCGGTAACACGGGTTCGATTCCCGTTGGAGTCACTATATTTGGCGCCATGGCCAAGCGGTAAGGCAAAGGTCTGCAACACCTCTATCACCAGTTCGAATCTGGTTGGCGCCTCTAAAAAAAGCGACAGTGGTTGTTCCATTGTCGCTTTTTCGTGTATAAAAATATAAATGTTATTTCCAGTTTTCATTAACAAGGGTAGTAGCTTCTTCTTCAGATAGATCAAAGTATTCTATGATTTGGGTAATAGTATTCTCAAGTGAACAACCTTGAGATTTAGATTTATGAATAAATTTGATGGTTGCGTTTAAAAATCCCTCATCAAACCCTTCATCATGTATTCCTTTACGGAACGCTTCTTCATGAAATTCAGATAAATATGAATGCATGATGCCCTCCTTGTGCTTTTTAAAAAATCCATTCAGATAGTTATTTGAGATTGCATAATTAACGGCTTTGTCGATAGCATCCTTAATTGGCATGGTTTTCTTATATTCTTTCACTTTGGTAATAAAGTCAGAATATTGAAAAAGTGCCTGGCATTTATTCATAATTTCCTGATTGTGTCCTTTGTTGATATTCAGCATAGTAGCAGTCCATTCAAATTGTCCAGAATCACCAGGTCTTTCAAATGCATCCGATAATTTTAAATCTAATTGGTCGGGATAACTATCATTACCGTTATAAAATACAATATATCGTGGCGTTGGAATTTTTACAAGGGATTTGCCGTAAATATTTTTATTTTTTTCAGTTAGAAATTGTGCGTATAAAGTAGAGAAATACATTATTCCACGGAGTGGCATATTCGGATTATATGTACTTTGATGCTCGTAAAGACTCATATCAGTATCCAGTATAAAAGAGACATCATTTTTCATGTGGATATAGATAAAATCTTCGATTGTGTTTATTTCAATATCTTCAATATTGGTGTAAGAAGTATTGTTAACAGCATTATACAATGATGATACGAAGGCTAGAGGTGTGATCATAGAATATAAAAAGTCCCCTTTTTTTGTGTTGTAAAACATTGTATTATGTATTTGTTATAGAAAATATGAGTTGATTTATAATATTGCAATTTTAATAGAGGAGAAAGTTTATGATTCAAACAACAGCAATCATCGGGATGGGTGCGTTAGGACTTTTGTATGCGGATCGTATTGTGAAGGCACGTGGACAGGAAGGTACTGTATTTATTTTGGATGATGAGAGAATGGAAAAATACAGGGGCAGAAAGTTTTCGATTAATGGGGAAGAAAAAGAGTTTGCGATGGTAGCAGCGTCTGCAATGAAGCCGGTGGATTTGGTAATTGTGGCGGTAAAATATAATGGACTTCCATCTGCGATTGAGACCATGAAATCATGTGTGGGAAAAGATACGATTATCTTATCCGTTATGAATGGAATTGATAGTGAAGAGATGATTGCAGAAACATATGGTAGGGAACATCTGATTTATACAGTGGCACAGGGAATGGATGCCATGAAGTTTGGAGATGCTTTGAATTATACCAAAGAGGGAGAACTGCGAATTGGAGTTGTCGAAGAATATCAGAAGAAGAATCTCACAGCAGTAAAAGAATATTTTGAAGATATTCAAATGCCCTATACACTTGAAGACGATATTCTGAAACGTATGTGGGGTAAGTTCATGTTAAACGTGGGCGTAAATCAGACCTGTCATGCGTATGAAACTACTTATTCCGGAGTTCTTACAGAAGGCAGCGAAGAGAACCGTATTTTTACCGGAGCAATGGATGAAGTGATTCAGTTGTCACAGGCAGTTGGCATTAATCTCTCGCAGGAAGATGCAGAATATTATAAGAAAATAATTGCAACTCTAAAACCGGATGGAGTGCCATCCATGCGTCAGGATGGTATTGCAAAGCGTAAAACAGAAGTGGAGATGTTTGCAGGAATCGTAAGAAAACTGGCAAAGAAGCATGGAATTGCAACACCGGTAAATGATTTGTTATATGACAAGATAAAGAAGATAGAGGAAGCGTATTAAGATGGAAAAAACAAATGTAATGCGGATATTAGACCAAAAGAAAATACCATACAAAGCGCATGAATACGGGGACACAGGAGCAATCAGTGGAATGGAAGTGGCAACAGCGCTGAACCAAAATCCCAATCAGGTATTCAAAACATTAGTTACCGTTGGTGCTTCTAAACGTAACTATGTATTTGTCGTGCCGGTATGGGGAGAATTACATTTGAAAAAAGCGGCAAAGGCAGTTGGTGAAAAAAGTATTGAAATGATCAAATCCAAAGAATTGCTGCCGCTTACAGGTTACATACATGGAGGCTGCTCTCCAATTGGTATGAAAAAGTTGTTTAAAACGGTCGTTCATGAAACAGCTCAGGAACAGGAAACGATTTTCTTTAGTGCAGGAAAAATTGGCTATCAGGTGGAACTTTCACCACAGGATTTAAATAAAGTGATTCCTTATGAATTTGGAGATATTGTGGGAGAATAATTTGACTTTTTATGATTTATCAACTTTTATGCCAAATATGATAAATGAAATCGTTGAAAAATCATACTTGCAAGAAAAGAACACATATGATATTCTATTTATAGACAAAACGAAGTAAGGGTCCAAAGGACAAAATTTAACCCCAGAGCTGCAATCTCTGGGGTTTTATCTTTCGTAAAGGGCTGTGCTGTCTAGAATCCGTCCAGCCACTTGCATATGTAATAAGCTATTACACTTGCCATAACGGATAATACAAACGAAGTAATAGGATCCAAAGAACTCACCTCCTTCCTACTGGAAAGAGTCGACAACAAATATATTATAAAATACATTAAAAGAAATGTCGATTACATTTGTCGAAAATTGCAAAAGAAGTTTAGTTGATATATAATAGGAAAAGTAAGAATGAGAGGGTGTTTATATGGTACGTTTCTATTATGTAATTCTTGTTTCTTTGCCGTTAATCGGTTATTACTTGATTATGGCGGAGCATTATGCAAGTCATAGGGAACAGTATGATGAAAAGCAGTGTTATGATCTGGCACAGAAGATGGTTCGACGCATGAAGAAGAATGCTAGAATCAAAACAATAAGTTATGGTGAAGAGAATCTTCCAAGTGAAGGCGGATATATTATGTATTCGAATCATCAGGGAAGGTATGATGCCTTGGGAATTATCTCTGCACATGAAAAACCTTGTTCGGTTGTTATGGACGCTGAGAGAAGTCAGATTGTTTTAGCAAAACAGTTTGTAGACCTTTTAGAAGGTGTACGGATGAGCAAGACGGACATTAAGCAGCAGGTACGCGCATCCATGGATGTTAGAAGAGGCGTTGAGCAGGGAAGAAGATTTATTTATTTTCCGGAAGGAAAGTATGAGGATAATAAGAATACGTTGCAGGAATTTCATGCGGGGGCTTTTAAGTGTGCCCAGCAGGCAAAGGCACCCATAGTGCCAGTTGCAATTTATGATTCTCATATAGCATTTGATTTTAATTCTTTAAAAAAGGTAACGACTCAGGTGTTCTTTATGGATCCTATTTATTATGAAGAATACGGGGATATGACAACGCGTGAGATTAGTCAGATGGTAAAAGTCCGTATTGAAGAAGGGATGAAAACATTGGACGAAAACCGAAGAAATTTGAATCTCAATTGTAATTATTACACATGATGAAAAATTAGTTTGACAGAGAATAGAGTCTGTAAAAGCAGGAATGCATTTACAGACTTTTTTAAACCGGGAGGTGCCTATGAATCAAGAGATCAATGAATTGGTTTCCATTATTAAAGAAAGCAATAATATCGTATTTTTTGGCGGCGCAGGAGTAAGTACAGAATCTAACATACCTGATTTCAGAAGTGCCAACGGACTTTGGAATGAAAAACTGAAGATAAATTTTACACCGGAGCAGTTGGTATCTCATACGTTTTTTGTAAAATATCCGGAGGAGTTTTTTGAATTTTACAAGGATAAGTTGATTTATCCCGAAGCAAAACCAAATGCCGCCCATTTAGCATTGCCAAAATTAGAAGAAATGGGCAAGGTAAAAGCTGTTGTAACGCAGAATATTGATGGTCTTCATCAGGCAGCCGGCTCAAAAGTTGTCTATGAACTACATGGTTCTGTTCTGCGCAATTACTGTATGGAGTGCCATGCTTTTTATGACGAAAAGTTTATATTGCAGTCAGAAGGAATTCCGAAGTGTCCGGTATGTGGCGGAAGGGTAAAGCCGGATGTGGTTTTATATGAAGAGGGGTTGGATGATAATATCATTCGTGGAGCTGTACATGCGATTGCAAATGCAGATACCCTGATCATCGGTGGAACATCCCTTGTTGTATATCCGGCGGCAGGACTAATTGATTATTTTAATGGAAAAAAACTTGTGCTCATTAATAAAAGTCAGACCTCTGCGGATAGAAGAGCGGATTTAGTGATTCATGAAGCAATTGGAGAAGTTTTTACACAGGTAATGGAGAAAATGTGAAAATCCTTAAATAACAGATTTTTCACATGGGAATTTGAGTAAACTCAAATTTCAGGATATAAGAAAGGCAGGAATCATGGACATTCAGGTAGGAAATATTGTCAAACTGAAAAAGCAGCATCCTTGTGGGAGTCATGAGTGGGAAGTATTGAGAATCGGGGCAGATTTTCGAATCAAATGTACCGGTTGTGGACATCAGATCATGATTCCGCGCAAGACATTGGAAAAGAGTGTAAAAGAGATCAAAACACAGGGATAAGCTCTACACAAGTGTTTTGAATTAAGAACATTATTTTATTGATAAATTTTTGGAAAAAGCCTTGATTTTTAGGGTTTCGTATGGTATCATACCAACTTGTGATATATTCAAATTCCTTGCTTTGCAGTAAGTGCAGGGCCAGAGACCAAAAGGAGGTAACAAAGCATGAACAAGTATGAATTAGCCGTTGTTGTCAGTGCGAAAATCGAAGACGAAGAAAGAGCTGCTGTAGTTGAAAAAGTAAAAGCTCTGATCGAAAGATTCGGTGGAAATGTTACAAACGTTGATGAATGGGGTAAGAAGAGATTGGCTTACGAAGTTCAGAAAATGAAAGAAGCATTCTACTATTTCATTCAGTTCGACGCAGAAGCAACAGCTCCGGCAGAGATTGAAAACAGAGTTCGTATTATGGACAACGTTATTAGATTTTTATGCGTTAGACAGGACGAGGCATAGAAAGAGAGTATAATATGAATAAAGTAATTCTTATGGGCCGCTTAACCAGAGATCCTGAAGTTCGTTATTCACAGGGCGAAAATGCTATGGCAATTGCCAGATTTTCCATTGCTGTAGACAGAAGACGTCAGAACAATGCTGACGGACAGACTGCTGACTTTATCAACATTGTTGCGTTCGGCAGATTAGGTGAGTTTGCGGAGAAGTATTTACACAAAGGTACAAAGGTTGCACTTTCCGGACGTATTCAGACCGGAAGCTATACCAATAAGGATGGCGTAAAAGTGTATACCACAGATATTATTGCAGAGGATATCGAGTTTGCAGAGAGTAAGAATAGCTCCGGTGGTGACGGGGGTTATACCGGTGGCCAAAACAGCAGACCCGCACCTGCATCAGCTGGTGATGGCTTCATGAACATTCCAGATGGAATCGATGAAGAATTACCATTTAACTAGGTAGTTAGAATAAGATAGGAGGCAGTAACATGGCTTTTGATAAAACAAACAAAGCAGACGGACCAGCCAGAAAAAGAGTTGGTGGTGGAATGCGTAGAAGAAAAAAAGTTTGTGTATTCTGTGGTAAAGATAATGTAATCGATTACAAGGATACAGCAAAATTAAAGAGATACGTGTCTGAAAGAGGAAAAATCCTTCCTAGAAGAATCACAGGTAACTGTGCTAGACATCAGAGAGCTCTTACAGTAGCAATCAAGAGAGCAAGACACGTAGCATTGATGCCATATACTTGTGAATAAGATGAGCATGTATATTATACATTGTGAATAAAATGTATAAGACTCCAATATACTATAACAATAGTATGTTGGAGTTTTTTTATGCAGAAATCACCACGTCGTGTATTGGTTGGAGTGCTTACTATGGCACTGTTGGGAATTGCTATGACAAAAGGATATGAGGTACATCAGGTAAGCAGCGCGAAAGCACTTACGAGTGAAAACTGGGGATTGGGTTTTTCAACAGAGGGGGAAGCACCTACCGCGAATGAGACACCGGATGAATTAGAAAAATGGGATACTTATTACATAGGGGACCAGAATGAGAAAAAAATTTATCTGACTTTTGACTGTGGTTATGAAAACGGACAGATGGAATGTATTTTGAATGCCTTGAAAGAGGCGGATGTGAAAGCATGCTTTTTTCTTGTGGGAAATTATCTGGAAACAGAACCGGAATTAGTAAAACGTATGGTGGAAGAAGGGCATACTATAGGCAACCATACGTATCACCATAAGGATATGTCCATTATGGGTGAAGAAGAGTTTATGAAAGAATTGACGGATTTTGAAACAAAACTAGAGGAACTGACGGGAAAGTGTAGTGGCATGTTCTATCGTCCACCACAGGGAAAATATAGTACAAATAGTTTGCAGATGGCAAAAGAGGCTGGTTATAAAACAATTTTTTGGAGCCTTGCCTATGTGGACTGGTATGATGATGACCAGCCCACCAAGGAAGAAGCCTTTGATAAGCTGTTAAAACGAATTCATCCCGGCGCAATTGTGTTGCTTCACAGTACATCCAAAACCAATGGCGAAATTCTCCCCGAACTCCTCCAAAAATGGAAGGATATGGGATATACCTTCGGAACGCTGAATGAATTGACAGAGAATTTGTAAGTAGATAAAAATAAGTCCCCTCTGCGTCGCATTAGGTTACGTTAGCAGCAGAGGGGACTTATTTTATTTCTTACCAATTATTGTCTGGCATATGCGTTCAACTTCTCAACCAGTTCGTGGATGTCATCCACGGTAACTTTGCCATCACCATAGCTTAACATGGCACGCAGTGGCATATAATAGAAGGTTGCCTCCTGCATCTTTGGTGTAATGGCTTCCATAGCGGCAGCCTGGGATTCATCATTTACGAAAAGATTGTCTACATGGAGATAACCTTTTGTGATTTCGTAAGCACCTTCATCCCGCATGATGTCACACATAGGAGTGTCCATAGTATAGGTGACTGGAATTTTCACAGTGGACTGAACGGTAACAGAAGTTTCCAATTCAATCTCACGGGAAGATTTACCAACCATAATGATAAATTCGCCTGTTTCTACATGCCAGTCATGGATAACTGTATTGTAGTAAGCAAATGCTTGTTTATCGAGTGTAAAGTTTACGGTCTTGGTTTCGCCCGGTGCTAAATCCACTTTGGCAAAATCGCGGAGTTCTTTTATTGGACGACCAACAAAACTTTCGGGATCGGATACATAAAGCTGTACGATTTCTTTTCCGGCAACAGAACCGGTGTTGGTTACGTCTACGGAGACGTTTAGGGTGTCCGTATCCTTTAACTCGGTTTTATCTACCTGAAGATTGCTGTATGCAAAGGTGGTATAAGACAATCCATATCCAAATGGAAAAAGAACGTCCATTTTCTTTTTATCATAATAGCGGTAACCGACATAAATACCTTCGTTATAGTTGGAAGAATTACCTTCGCCAGGGAAAAACAGATAAGAGGGGTTATCTTCCAGTTTCAGAGGAAATGTTTCGGGTAATTTTCCACTTGGATTAACTTTTCCAAATAGGATATCCACAACGGCACCACCAGCAGCTTCGCCAGAAAGGTAGGCTTCCAGAACGCCTTTTACCTTGGAAAGCCATGGCATCTCAATAGGAGAACCATTGTGAAGGACTACAACAGTATTTGGCTGAACAGCTGCAACGGCTTCGATCAGAGTAGTCTGATTGACCGGCATTTTCAAATCGTCGCGGTCAAAGGCTTCTGACTCAATCAGATCAGGAAGTCCGACAAAGAGAACGACTATATCTGCTGCTTTGGCAACATCAACCGCTTCCTGCTGCATAGCTTCATTGATGACATCTTCTGCATCATCAAAACCCTGTGCATAAGTAACATCACAATATTCGGTAACTGCATCTAAAGAAGAAGTGATTTTGCGGCTATAAATATGGGAACTTCCACCGCCCTGATAACGTGGCTTTTTCGCGTATTTTCCAATAAAAGCAATCTTTTTATCCGAAGACAGAGGCAGGATATCCTCATTTTTCAGCAGAACCATGGTTTCCTGTGCAATCTGGCGTGCAATCTCATGATCGGCATCCATATCCCAGACTGCATTAGCATCATGATTTTCATGATAGCGGTATACGATGGTCAAAATGTGTTCCACAATCGTATCCAGCACGGATTCATTTAAGGTACCGTTTTGTACAGCGGCAACAAGAAGCTTATCATTTTCGCCATTGGAGGTCGGCATTTCCAAGTCCATTCCGGCAGCTGCTTCGGATACACGGTCGAAAACAGCGCCCCAGTCACTCATAACATAACCATCAAATCCCCATTTGCCACGGAGAAGATCGGTTAAGATCTCTTTTTGCTCAGTGGTATGTTTTTCGTTTACCAAATTGTAGGAACTCATAATGGACCATGGCTTGTGTTTTTTTACTGCACCTTCAAATGCAGCAAGGTAAATTTCGTGCATGGTGCGTTCATCCATATTGGAAGAAACGGAAGAACGGCGTGTTTCCTGATTGTTAGCAAAGAAATGCTTAAGGCATGCGCCTACATTTTGGCTCTGGATACCTTCCACCAAAGAACCAGCCATTTCAGTTGCTAAATATGGGTCCTCAGAATAATATTCAAAGTTACGGCCGCAAACAGGGGAACGTTTGATGTTCACACCCGGTCCTAAAATAATACTGATATCTTCTGCCTGACATTCGTGGCCAATGGTTTTACCCATGTGAATCATTAAGTCTCTGTTAAAAGAAGCAGCGGCAGCACATGCGGTTGGAAAACCGATGGATGGAATGCTTTCATGTACGCTGGCATTTTCTTTTTCCATATTGTGTTTACGGATGCCATGAGGGCCATCGGAAACCATAGTAGAAGGAATGCCTAAACGAGGAATGTCCTGAGTGTGCCAGAAATCTTTTCCAGAACACATACTTGCCTTTTCTTCCAAAGTCATCTGAGAGATCAGGCTGCGAATTTCTTGTGTTGTCATAAAATATGTAACCTTCCTTTTTTCTGCCTGTATGAAATACAGACGCTTTTATAACCTTACTTCCATAGTACCATAGTATGATTTTACAGAAAAGGGAAAAATTTATCGAAAAGTCTTTATTATTGGTTATTCCATTTTAAAGGATTTTATAATAAAATAGGATGTTGTTAGAGTGAGTTTACAGCAAAGGCGGCGCATCTATGAAGATTGGTTTTGATAACGAGAAATATCTGAAAATGCAATCAGAGCATATTTTGGAACGTATTAAGAAATTTGATAACAAATTGTATTTGGAGTTTGGTGGAAAATTATTCGACGATTATCATGCTTCCCGCGTACTTCCAGGATTTATGCCCGATTCCAAATTAAAGATGTTATTAGAATTAAAGGATCAGGCGGAAATTGTTTTTGTTATTAGTGCAGAGGATATTGAGAGTAATAAGATTCGGGGTGATTTGGGAATTACCTATGATTTGGATGTGTTACGATTAATAGATGCATTCCGCAGTGTCGGTTTATTTGTGGGCAGTGTCTGCATTACCAAGTATGCGGGACAGGCAGCTGCGGATCAATTCCAAAAGAGACTGACAGAGCTTGGAATCCAATCCTATCATCATTATAAGATTGCTGGTTATCCAAGTGATATTAAGACCATTGTAAGTGATGAAGGATATGGTAAAAACGAATACATTGATACAACGAGACCATTGGTTGTAATTACCGCACCGGGACCGGGTAGTGGAAAAATGGCAACCTGCCTTTCCCAGCTTTATCATGAACAGAAAAGAGGAATCAAAGCTGGTTATGCAAAATTCGAGACGTTCCCTGTATGGAATCTTCCATTAAAACATCCGGTTAATGTGGCATACGAAGCAGCTACAGCGGATTTGAACGATGTGAATATGATTGACCCGTTCCATTTGGAAGCCTATGGACAGACAACGATCAATTATAACCGTGATGTAGAGATTTTTCCTGTTTTAAATGCTATGTTTGAACAGATTTTAGGGGAAAGTCCTTATAAATCACCGACTGACATGGGTGTTAACATGGTGGGTAACTGTATTGTAGATGATGAAGCCTGCAGAGAGGCATCGAATCAGGAAATCATCCGCAGATATTATCAGGGATTGTGTGATTGTAAGCGTGGTATTGGCAGCAAGGAAACTTTAAATAAACTGGAACTGATTATGCGTCAGGCTGGATTAAGTGTTGAAGACCGTGCAGTGGTGAATGCTGCACTTAAGAGGGAAGAAGATACAGGACATCCGGCAATGGCAATTCAGTTAGATGATGGTACACTGGTTACTGGTAAGACCACGGATCTTCTGGGGGCAGCTTCAGCGGCACTTTTAAATTCCCTTAAAGTGCTTGGCGGCATTGAGCATGAACTTCATTTGGTATCTCCAAAAGCCATTGAACCAATCCAGCGTTTGAAAACCAATTATTTAGGAAGCCGTAATCCCCGTCTTCATACGGATGAAATATTAATTGCATTATCCACATCAGCGGCATCCGATGCGAATGCAGAACTGGCGATGGAGCAGATTCCAAAATTGAAGGGATTGGAAGCACATTCTTCAGTATTGTTGTCTTCTGTAGATGAACAGGTATTTAAACGTTTGGGGATTCATCTGACTTGTGATGGTAAATACGAAACGGAAAACAGAGTTTATCATAAACGATAGAATAAAGTTGAAATAATAGAAAGCAGAGGCCGGAGGGTCTCTGTTTTTACATTTGCTAGAGTTTTTTCATAGAAATTTTATTGATTTTGAGATATTCCGTTACTATAATGAAATAATGATATTAGAGAGAATTTTATACACTTTTAAGAGGAGTCTTATGGAAAACAATAGTAATTATGAACATAATCCAAATGGCACCCCGAATCAGGGTGGTCCGGGAGGAAATAGACCAAATGGGAACAGACCGCAGGGCAATGGTCCGCAGGGACCGGGGGGAAACGGCCCGCAAAGACCTGGCGGGAATTCTCCTTCAGGCAATGGAAATGACGGTACGCCTCCTAAGAAACAGAATCTTCTGTTTTTATTGATTGCATCTTTAATCACATTGGTGTGCATGAGTTATTTTATGAAATCCTTTGATGCAGCGACTACAAGGGAGATTCCCTATAACCAGTTTGTGACGATGCTGGAAGAGGGAAAAGTAGAGAGTGTCTATATTACTTCGGATCGAGTAGAGATTTATCCAGTAGTAGAAAAAAAGGAAAATACTCCGGTAAATCCTTTTATGATGATGGGACAGTCACCTGCAATCACTTATTACACAGGAAGGGCTGAAAGCGATGACGCTTTGAGTGCTAGATTGCTAGAGGCAGGAGTGGAGATTAATCCGGAGATTCCAGACAGTTCCGGACTTTTGATGTCACTTCTTTTGACGTATATTCTTCCAATCCTGTTATTGTGGTTTTTATTAAGCTTTGCTTATAAAAAAATGGGATCTGGCGGCGGCATGATGGGTGTCGGTAAAAGCAATGCCAAGGTTTATGTGCAAAAAGAGACCGGTGTAACTTTTAAAGATGTTGCGGGTGAGGACGAAGCTAAAGAATCCCTGCAGGAAGTGGTAGATTTTCTTCATAATCCGGGAAAGTATGTGTCAATTGGTGCGAAACTGCCTAAGGGTGCTTTGCTTGTAGGACCTCCTGGAACCGGTAAGACATTGCTGGCAAAAGCGGTAGCCGGTGAGGCAAAGGTTCCATTTTTCTCTTTAACAGGTTCTGATTTTATCGAATTATATGTGGGCGTGGGTGCTTCCCGTGTAAGAGATTTATTTAAGGAAGCGAATAAGAATGCACCTTGTATTATTTTTATTGATGAGATTGATGCCATTGGTAGAAGCCGTGATTCCAAATACGGCGGTGGAAACGAAGAACGTGAGCAGACATTAAATCAGCTGTTATCCGAAATGGATGGATTTGATTCTACAAAAGGTATTCTGGTACTTGGTGCGACTAACCGTCCGGAGATTTTGGATAAGGCTCTTCTTCGTCCAGGCCGTTTTGACAGACGTATTATTGTAGACAAACCGGATTTAAAAGGCCGTGTAGACATTTTAAAGGTACATGCCAAAGATGTAAAAATGGATGAAAGCGTTGATTTTGATGCAATAGCACTTGCAACCAGTGGTGCGGTGGGTTCTGATCTTGCCAATATGATTAATGAGGCGGCAATCAATGCAGTAAAAGAAAAAAGAGAATATGTAACCCAGAAGGATCTCTTTGATGCGGTAGAGCAGGTACTTGTCGGAAAAGAAAAGAAGGACCGTATCATGAGCAAGGAAGAACGTAAGATTGTTTCTTATCATGAAGTTGGTCATGCACTTATTGCTGCATTACAGAAGAATTCTGAACCAGTACAAAAGATTACTATCGTCCCACGAACAATGGGGGCTCTGGGATATGTTATGCAGGTGCCGGAGGAAGAAAAATTCCTCAATACAGAAGCAGAACTGCGCGACATGCTGGTAGGTCTTCTTGGTGGACGTGCAGCGGAAGAACTTGTATTTGATACTGTAACAACAGGGGCTTCCAATGATATTGAAAAGGCAACAAATATTGCAAAAAGCATGGTAACCCAGTACGGTATGAGCAAAAAATTTGGTCTGATCGGACTGGCAACGGTAGAAAGCAAATATTTAAGCGGTCATGCATCCCTTAATTGTGCGGATGTTACGGCAGCAGCTATTGACGAAGAAGTCATGAAGATGCTGGCAGAAAGTTATGAAAAAGCAAAAGAACTTCTTTCTGAAAACCGTGAAGTAATGGATAAGATTGCAGAATTCCTCATTGAAAAAGAAACCATCACTGGTAAGGAATTTATGAAAATTTTCCGTGAACTCAAAGGAATCCCCGAACCAGAGGAGGAGAACACTGAGAAGAAGGAAGAGATTTCTGAAGATGTAAAATCGGAAACAGAAGCAGTGGTGTCAGTAGAGCCGGAAATTATAGAGGAAGACGAGACAAATAACGTGTCCGAATGATATAATTAATTATTATAGGAATTGGAGTGTGGCACGGTAGCATGTTTTGTTAAACGACCCTCTGATACACGTAACATAACGAAATTTTTTCGTTATGTTTGTACTTGACGAGGCGAAGTCGAGTTTAGTACTGTTACGTGTGAAGTGGAGCGAAACATATTGGAACAATATGTGCGTGTCGTGTACAAATATGCTACCGTGCCATTGTGCAATATATGGAAGAATTATTTGTTATTGAAGACGAACTGAAAAAAGTACCGACACGTCCGGGCGTATATATTATGCGTGATAAACACGATGGAATTTTGTACGTTGGCAAGGCGATCAACCTTCGTAACCGTCTCCGCTCCTATTTCCGTGCAAATATCGGACGTGGTCCGTGGATTGACCGTATGGTGAGCCTGATCTGTCGGTTTGAGTATATTGTGACGGATTCGGAATTAGAAGCACTTGTGTTGGAAAATAACCTGATTAAGGAACACCGCCCTAAATACAATACTATGCTTGTGGATGATAAGACATATCCATATATCAAGGTAACTGTGGGAGAAGAATATCCAAGAGTTTTATTTTCCAGAGAAATGAAAAAGGATAAGGCGAAATATTTTGGGCCTTATACCAGTGCAACGGCGGTAAAGGATACGATTGAACTTATTAACCGGCTGTATCATCTAAGAACCTGTAATAAGGTGCTGCCCCGGGATATGAATACGGACAGACCTTGTCTGAATTATCATATTCATCAGTGTATGGCACCCTGTCAGGGGTATATTTCGAAAGAGGACTATGCAAGACAGGTAGATGATGCGCTGGATTTTTTAAATGGTAATTATAACAAGATACTGAAAAGTCTGGAATCGCAAATGCAGGAAGCAGCGGAGAAGATGGAATATGAGGAAGCCGCTAAACTAAGAGATTTATATAATAGTGTAAAGCAGGTATCTCAGAAGCAGAAGATTACTGACAGTGAAGGAGAAGACAGGGATATTATTGCACTGGCAGCAGAGGAATCCGACGCCGTGATTCAGGTATTTTTTGTGCGTGGCGGAAGATTGATTGGCAGGGAACATTTTTATATGAAAAATGTGGATGGTCAGGAAAGAGGAGAAGTCATATCCTGTTTTTTAAAACAGTTTTATGCTGGAACTCCTTTTATTCCAAGAGAGATCATGCTGCAGGAAGAGATAGAGGACAGGGAAGTAATAGAAGAATGGCTTTCAGGTAAGCGTTCCCAAAGAATGTACATTCGTATTCCTAAAAAGGGAGCCAAGGAAAAATTAGTAGAACTGGCGGCAAAAAATGCCCAACTGGTCTTAGGGCAGGATAAAGACCGCATCAAAAGAGAAGAGGGCCGTACCATTGGAGCCATGAAAGAAATTGCATCCTTAATTGGTTTACCATACATTTGCAGAGTGGAGGCTTTTGATATTTCGAATACCAGTGGTTTTGAAAATGTGGGTTCCATGGTGGTGTATGAAAATGGAAAGCCAAAGCGCAGTGATTATCGCAAGTTCCGCATGAAAACGGTAAGCGGACCGGATGACTATGCCTGCATGAAGGAAGTGTTGACACGCCGTTTTACACATGGACTGGAGGAAGCAAAACAGTTATCTGATAAGGAGATGGAACAGGAATATGGTAGTTTTACCCGTTTTCCGGATCTGGTTCTAATGGATGGTGGAAAAGGACAGGTCAATATCGCGCAGGAAGTGTTAGAGGAGCTGCATTTATCCATACCGGTTTGTGGAATGGTTAAAGATGATCACCATAGGACAAGAGGTCTGTATTATCAAAATGAAGAAATTGAGATTGATACCCATTCAGAAGGATTTAAACTGATTACCCGTATTCAGGACGAAGCCCATCGCTTTGCCATTGAGTATCATCGATCCTTGCGCAGCAAGGAACAGGTGCGTTCCGTGCTGGATGAAATTCCAGGTGTGGGTCCCGCAAGAAGAAAGGCTCTGATGAAACATTTTGAAAATATTGATGCCATAAAAGAAGCGGATGCACAACTTTTACACACGAAAGCAGGAATTCCCCTTCACATTGCGGAAGAAATCTATTCTTTTTTTCATAGTTCTGTGGTAGAATGACGTTGGATAAAATACTGACAGAGGGTGTGGATGCGCATAGGCATCCGACACGGAAAGGATAGCGAATGGCAAGTATAAGTTTATTGAAGATCATTGAAAAAATGAAGCTGGAAAATTTGACTCCTGAGATTAATCTTGATGGAATTAAGATTAATCAGCCGGATATTAACAGACCAGCGTTGCAGCTGGCAGGCTATTTTGAACATTATGAGGCATCCCGTTTACAGATTATTGGCTTTGTGGAATATACTTATATGGAAAGCTTGTCTGTAAAACGAAAAGAAGAAATTTACAATAAATTATTATCTTGTCCGATTCCTTGTATTGTATTTTGTCGTGAATTACACCCGGATGATTTGTTTAAGCAGATTGCGATTGAAAAAGGTGTTCCGTTATTAATGACAAAGAGAGCAACCTCTGCCTTCACAGCAGAAATTATCCGCTGGCTCAATGTACAGCTGGCACCATGTATTTCTGTTCACGGCGTATTAGTTGATGTATATGGTGAAGGTGTTTTGATTACTGGTGAAAGTGGAATTGGTAAATCAGAAGCTGCACTTGAATTGGTAAGACGTGGACACCGTCTTGTTACGGATGACGTAGTAGAAATCCGTAAAGTAAGTGACGAGACCTTGTTAGGTTCTGCACCGAGCATTACCAAGCATTTCATCGAAATGCGTGGTGTTGGTATCATTGATATTAAAAACCTGTACGGTGTTGCGAATGTTAAAGAGACACAGGGAATCGACCTTGTTATCCATTTAGAAGACTGGAGCAAGGATAAAGAATACGACAGACTTGGTTTGGAAGAGGAATATACAGAATACCTTGGTAACAAAGTAGTATGCCATAATATCCCTGTTCGTCCAGGACGTAACTTATCCGTTATCTGTGAAACTGCGGCAATCAATCATCGTCAGAAGAAAATGGGATATAATGCCGCACAGGAATTATATAAACGTGTACAGGAATCTCTTTCCAAAAAAAGAGATGATGAAGAAGATTAATTTAAGAGAGGGAGAAAACAATGAGTAAAGTGTTATTTGGTGTTGACGTAGGCGGCACAACTGTTAAATTAGGTTTATTTGATGCAGAAGGAAATGTAATGGACAAATGGGAGATCCCAACCAGAACAGAAGATAAGGGTTCTCACATTATGGAAGATATTGCTGGAAGCATTCTTGTAAAAATGAAACAGGAAGATATCAAGAAAGAAGATGTAATCGGAGTTGGTATGGGTGTACCAGGACCGGTAAAAGCAGATGGTACTGTTGTAAAAGCAGTTAATTTAGGCTGGGATGTATTTAATCCAAATACAGAATTAGGAGATCTTTTAGGTGTTCCTGTAAAAACAGGTAATGATGCCAATGTAGCTGCACTTGGTGAAATGTGGAAAGGTGGCGGACAGGGATACCGAGATATGGTTGCCGTTACATTAGGAACTGGTGTTGGCGGTGGCGTTATTTTAGATGGCCGTATTTTATGTGGTTCTACTGGTGCCGGCGGTGAAATTGGACATATTCACTTAGAAGACAATGAAGAAGATGCTTGCGGATGTAAGAATCATGGATGTTTAGAGCAGTATGCATCTGCAACAGGCATTGTAAGACTTGCCAAGAAGAAATTAACAGCTACCAGTAAGGAAAGTGTTCTCCGTAATGAGGAAGTAACAGCAAAGAGTGTTTGGGATGCTGTAAAAGATGGTGATGAACTGGCAATTGAAGTGGCAGAGATGTATGGCGAATATCTTGGTAAGGGTCTTGCCGCAGTTGCATGTGTGATTAATCCTGAAATCTTTGTTATCGGCGGTGGTGTTTCCAAAGCAGGACGTGTATTAATTGATTATATGGAGCCATATTATAAAAAGTATGTATTCCATGGTGCTGCAAAAGTAAAATTTGCATTAGCAAAACTTGGCAATGATGCAGGTATTTACGGCGCTGCGAAACTGATTTTGGACGAAGCGAAATAGGTATATTTGGATTAGGCTTGTCATACAGTATAAGGTAATCCGAAATGTAGTGGACAGGTAGTTAGATATGATAGAAACATCAATTTTAAAGGAAATCGAAGCATTTGCATCCGAAGGGGCTCTTTTATATAACGAGCCTCTGCGGAACCATACTACTTTCAGAGTAGGAGGAGAAGCAGATGCTTTTCTTTCTGTTAAAACACAGGAAGAATTAATAAAAGCAGTAAGGTTGTGCCATCAGAAGAATGTGCCGTATTTTGTATTGGGAAATGGAAGCAATCTGTTGGTTTCAGATAAAGGATTCCGTGGGCTTATTATTTCAATTGGAAGAGAAATGGCGCAGATTACATTGGATGGAAAACGTATTACGGCACAGGCGGGAGCACTTTTAAGTACAGTCGCCCAGATGGCGGCTAAAAATAGCTTAACCGGCATGGAATTTGCTTCCGGGATTCCGGGAAGTATTGGCGGTGCCATAGTTATGAATGCAGGTGCTTATGATGGGGAAATGAAAATGATCGTGGAATCTGTAACAGTGCTTACAGAAGACGGACAGATTCGTACCTTTTCGAATGATGAAATGGAATTTGGCTATCGTACCAGCCGCCTGAAAAGAGAAAAAGGAATTGTTTTATCGGTTACGGTGATACTGTCCGAGGGTGATAAGGATGCGATTGTTGAAAAAATGAATGACTTTGCGGCAAGAAGAAGAGAAAAACAGCCATTGGAGTATCCAAGTGCCGGATCTACATTTAAGCGTCCGGAAGGAATGTTTGCAGGTAAATTGATTATGGATGCAGGGTTGCGGGGATATACCGTGGGCGGAGCCCAGGTGTCAGAAAAACATTGCGGATTTGTAATCAATAAAGAGAAAGCAACAGCAGCAGATATTTATACGTTGATTCAAGACGTGCAGAAAAAAGTAAAAGAAGCATTCGGTGTTACATTAGAGCCGGAAGTGATTTTTGTAGGAGACTTTGGATGAGATTTGTAATTGTTACCGGAATGAGCGGCGGTGGAAAAAATACAGCATTAAAATTATTAGAAGATATGGGATTTTATTGTGTAGATAATCTGCCTGTTCCATTGATCGAAAAGTTTATTGAACTGGTGGAAACACCAAATGCAGAGATCCAAAAGGTAGCATTGGGACTGGATGTCCGTACGGATCAGAAATTTGATGAGACTAATAGAAGCTTGCAGCAATTAAGAGATAAAGGATATCATTTCGAGATTCTTTTTATGGATGCCAGTGATACTACGCTGATTAAGCGCTATAAGGAAAGTAGAAGAATGCATCCTTTTGCAGAGGAAAAAGGCGGCAGGCTGGAAGATGGTATTAACAAAGAACGAAAAGTATTACAGATGATCAAAGAGAGGGCTGATTATATTATTGACTCCTCCACTTTGTTGACAAGGGAATTAAAAGAGGAGTTACATCGCATTTTCCTTGGAAACGAAGAATTCAATAATTTGATGGTTAATATAATGTCCTTTGGTTTTAAAAATGGGATTCCCCAGGATGCGGATCTTGTATTTGATGTGCGTTTTCTTCCGAATCCATTCTATTTAGATGAATTGAAGCATTTAACAGGAAATGATAAACCGGTGCAGGACTATGTAATGCAGTGTCCGGATGCGGAAATTTTTTTGCAAAAGCTGCAGGACATGTTAGAGTTTCTTTTGCCGGGATATATTAAAGAGGGTAAGAACCAGCTGGTGGTTGCAATTGGATGTACTGGTGGCCAGCATCGTTCGGTTACACTGGCAAATGAGATTTATCACCGCATGTATAATAAAGGGAATTATGGATTGCACATCCGTCACAGGGATGTGCGTCAGTAAGAGGAATACATTATGTCATTTTCGGGAAATGTAAAAGAGGAACTGGCAGCACATGTAAATGTGGCAAGGCATTGTCAGATTGCAGAACTGGCAGCAATTTTACAATTTTGTGGAAAAATCCACCGTAAGGAAAACGGGGAAACAGTGCTTCGTATTGAAACAGAAAATGAAGCAGTAACGAAAAAGTGCTTTACTTTATTAAGGAAAACATTTAATATAGAGACATCGGTCTGGAAAAATGACGAAAAAAATGTCGAAAAATTAGAACATATGACCATAGAAATATCCGATACGGATTTGGTATGGACTATTTTTCAGGCATTAAAACTGGTGGGAGACGATGGTGTCTTTCATGGCTTCGAAGAACCAGTCAGTCCCATGCTGATTAAAAACGCATGTTGCAGGCGGGCGTATCTTCGAGGGGCTTTTTTGTGCGTTGGTTCCATGAGTAATCCGGTCAAGGGTTATCATTTGGAATTAGTAACTGGTAATGAGCGCAAGGCTTTTCAGATTCAGACCATGATACGCGAATTTGAACTGGATGCAAAGATTATACGTCGGAAAAAATATTTTGTCGTGTATCTTAAGGAAGGTTCAAACATTGTTGATTTTTTAAATATATGCGAAGCCCATGTTTCGTTGATGCAATTTGAGAATGAGCGCATTGTAAAAGAGATGCGTAATTCCATTAACAGACGTGTGAACTGTGAAACTGCCAACATTAGTAAAACAGTAAATGCGGCAGCAAAACAGATATCGGACATTGAAAAAATACGTGATTATTACGGCTTTGCAAATCTTCCGGAGAATTTACGGGAGATGGCACAAGTGAGAATGGAACATCCCGATGCCAGCTTAAAAGAGTTAGGTCAGTATCTGACTCCAGCGGTGGGCAAAAGCGGAGTTAATCATAGATTAAGGAAATTGAGTGAAATCGCAGAACAGATATAATCGTTGACATGGTAAAGGAGGAGATATTATGATCAGCAAAGAAATTACAATTCGTCTTGAAAACGGATTAGAAGCAAGACCGGTAGCAATGTTAGTTCAGGTTGCAAGCCAGTTTGACAGCTCTGTTTATTTAGAGGCTGGTGAGAAAAAAGTAAATGCGAAGAGCATTATGGGAATGATGAGCCTTGGACTGGATACAGGGGAAAAAGTTACCGCTATTGTAGAAGGCAGTGATGAAGAAGCCGCTTTAGAAGGAATTGAGAAATACTTAAGTGGTAAATAATAATCGAATTGTCTTATTGGACTACAAAAGAAACAGAAAATTCGCATTTTCTGTTTCTTTTTTTTGATACATGGGGTATAATGGGAACGAAAAAATTTGTTTATCAAATAAATGGAGGAAAATGACATGTTAGTTTCAGCAACAGAAATGCTTAAAAAAGCAAAAGCTGGCCATTATGCAGTTGGACAGTTCAACATCAACAACTTAGAGTGGACAAAAGCTATTTTACTTACAGCTCAGGAAAATAACTCTCCAGTAATCTTAGGTGTATCCGAAGGCGCTGGTAAATACATGGGCGGATATGATGTAGTTGTAGGAA
>CAZHGE010000052.1:0-20890 GCA_964531805.1 uncultured Lachnospiraceae bacterium | reverse complement strand
TTCACGGAATAGAAAAGCCCGACCGGTCAGGTCGGGACTTTGTCTACAGTCTGAAGCCGGCATGCTTTACATGCCGGCTTTTTTATGCAGACTCTGCTTTCGATAATGTATAAATAAAATAAAACCCAACTAATGCCGCCAACACAGATAATATCCACTCTGTTCCAATCGGCACTCCCGGAAATACTTCTGCTAGTGATCCAATCACAAATCCTAATATTGTCAGATAAGATATCTGCGGATATCTTGTCATGATAAATTTTAATCCCTTTGTTAACAATATAATTCCCGCCAATAAACCAATTCCAATAGGAAAGAGAAACGCCATGTCCAATTCGCTGATAGCCCGCATCAATTCATGATACAATCCCATGATCAGCAAAAGATACGACACGCTGATTCCCGGCAGGATCAAAGCTGCTGCCGCAACCAAACCAGCAATTACAAGAAATGTAAACGCCGTTCTTTCTCCTGACACAGTTGTCGCAAGTTCACTCGTTGGAAACACCGAAAGCATGGCTACCACCACCATTCCTGCTGCTACGTACAAAACATATTTCCATGAAATTGTTTTTATCTGCGCCTGTGTATAGATAGCCGGTATTCCACCAGCTACCGCCCCAATAAAAAAGAATCCCATTGCTTTTGGATATGAGTCTAACAACGACAATATCGGCTTTGCTAAAAGCAACATTCCCGCTCCTGCACTAACTACAAATAAAAACAGAAAAACAAAATTGCTTTTCATATCCTTAAAAAAATCACTTACTGCTTCAATCAATCGATCATAAATTCCTAATATCATTGCCATGGAACCACCGCTTACCCCGGGAACCAGCATGGTGGAGCCAATTAAGATACCTTTATAAAGAATTCCAAGTTTATTTTTTATAACGATTCGCCCTCCTTTTATGCCAAGATATCAATACATTTTATGAGAGCATATCTTTTTTTATGCACCAAATGATGCCACTCCTTGCGAGCCATCTTATTGGGCAAAAAAAGCATAGAGCCATCTCGACTCTATGCCTGCTTAGTATTCTTTATTTGATTTACTTAATCAACTCTTTCATTCCCCCAGAAGAACAAAGCTACTGTTCCCGGTCCGGTATGACTACCAATCGTTGTACCGATATTATTAATCAGCACTTTCCCATCTAAGTTAGGGAAGCGCGCTTCCACTAAATCCGCTACAGCTCTTGCATCTTCGTAACATGCAGATTGGGAAATATAACATTTTCCGTTATAATCCAATCCATTCTCAGCATGCTGTTCCATCTGATTTACAATTGCTTCAATTACTTTACGTTTTGTACGGATTTTAAATCTTGGAATGAGTTTGCCATCCACATTTACATTTAATAAAGGACAAATGTTCAACATATTTCCAACAAAGCCCGATGTTTTGCTGACTCTTCCTCCTTTTACAAAGAAAGTCAGGTCTGTTGAGAAAAACCAATGCTGTAATTTTAAGCGGTTTGCCTGTGCCCATTCGTATACTTCATCAATATTTTTTCCTTCTTCACGAAGATCAGCCAGTCTATCCATAAACAATCCAAAACCAGAAGAAGCCGCGAGTGAATCTACAATATAGATTTTTCGATCCGGATATTTTTCTTCCAGCATATCTTTTGCAATATTGGCTGAGTTAAATACTCCTGTGATACCGGATGACAAACACAAGTGCAGGATATCTTTTCCCTGCTGTAAAAATGGCTCGAAATATGCTTCAAATTCATCTGCATTAATCTGTGAAGTTTTTGTATCTGCACCGTCTGTCATGGCCTGATAAAATTTATCAAATGGCATGGACTGTCCCAAATCATCAGGATACTGTACTCCATCTAATTCATAATGGAAACATATATAATGAATATCTCTCTTTTCGAAATGTTCCTTTGTCAGGTCCGCCGTAGAACAACAACTAATAATATAATCTGACATTTTTCTACTCCTTTATGTAGTTTTCATTACTACATTATATAGTTATATTTTCGCCTTGTAAAGAGTGATTTTAGTGAAACACTCTACCTTTATCCTATCTTTTGGGCCTGCAGGAACAGCCAATTCCCAATCCGCCTTCTCCTATATGGCAGCAAAGCCCCATAGAGAGATCATCGCAGAGGACTTCCATTCCTGGAAAGAATTCCCGAATTTCTTCGATCCATCCCTTAGTTGTTTCTTCATCTGCACTGGATGCTGCCAACAGATAAATTTCGTTTCTATCATAATATTCAGCAAATCTTGTCTCAAATTCCTGTTTCATGGCTTCCAGCATTTCTCTTCTTGCCTTTTTCATTCCACGGCATTTTTTATATGTCTCCAAAACTCCCACATCAAATTTTAATACTGGCTTGATATTCAGAAGTGTTCCAAGTGCTGCTGTTGCCGGTGTAACACGTCCACCTCTTTTCAGATGTTCCAATGTTTCTACAGCAACATAAATTGCCATTTTATCTCTGGATGCTTCCAAAATTTCCTGAATCTGTTTTGCATCATACCCTTCTTCTATCAGTTCCAAGGCATCTAAAATAGAACGGTGCATCGGCGTAGAAACCCGTCCATTGTCAACAACAAAAACTTTTCCTGCAAATTCGTCTTCTTTTGACAGCATGATCGCCATATCACAAGATCCACTCAGCCCGCTGCTAATAGGCATATATAGTATTGTCTCATATTCTTTCAGACTTTCCCTCCAGATATCCATAACTGCTTCTGGTGAGGGTTGGGAAGTAGACACATTTTCTCCGGCTTCCAATCGTTCAAAAAATTCACTTCTGGTAATGGAAACCCCTTCATAATAACACTCATCTCCAAAATAAAACGGCATGGGAAGAACCTTTACCTCTAAATTCTTTGCTTCTTCTACTGAAATTCCACCATGGCTGTCTGTTACTACTCCTATTGTCTGCATCTTTTTATCCTCTCTACTTTAAACTACTTTTTATCAGTCTGGTCTTTTTTTACAAAAATTTCCTTGAATGACTCTTCATATGGCGCTTTTGCAATTCCAAATTCCGTAATAATACCAGCAATCAGTTCATGATCGGTTACGTCAAATGCCGGATTAAATACCTTGACACCTTCCGGCGCCATGCGTTCTTTGTACCACATCTCAGTTACTTCTTCTGCCGGACGCTGTTCAATTTTAATTTCTGCCCCAGTTGGTGTATTCATATCAATAGTAGATGTCGGTGCGCAAATATATACAGGCACTCCATAATACTTGGCAATCGCAGCCACACCGCTGGTTCCAATTTTATTAGCCGCATCACCATTTGCCGCCACTCTGTCACAGCCTACAAAAACCGCATTGACCCATCCGTTTTTCATAACCATGGATGCCATATTATCACAGATCAATGTCACATCCACACCAGCGGAATGAAGCTCATATGCTGTTAATCTTGCCCCTTGCAAAAGAGGTCTTGTTTCGTCGGCAAATACCTTGAAGTTATAACCTCTCTCGTGTCCTAAATAAATTGGTGCCGTTGCCGTTCCATATTTACAAGTAGCCAGTTGTCCCGCATTACAATGGGTCAAAATCCCATCTCCCGGCTTAAGCAGACTCAATCCATACTCTCCAATGGCCTTGCAGACACGGATGTCTTCTTCTTTGATTTCAAGGGCTTCTTTTTGCAGACTGACAAGGATGTCAGCAATCGGCTTGTCATTCATTGACTGACATAGTCTATCCATTCGATTCAATGCCCATGATAAATTTACCGCTGTCGGACGGGCTGAATTCAGAAAATCTTTTTGCTTTACAAATTCTGCATAGAAGCTTTTGAATACTTCTGTCTGACTGCCACACTTTGCTTCTGACACTCCGGCATCCACCATCTCATCCAGCATATGATTTTCCACTGCAATCTGCTTTGCCAATATGTAAATACCAAAAGCGGCTGCCACACCGATTGCCGGAGCGCCCCTGACCTTTAATAAATAAATAGCATCCCAAATTTCCTGTGCAGTCTTCAAGCGGATAATCTCTGTTTTTCCCGGCAGCAATGTCTGGTCGATAATAACCAGTTCATCCGTTTCTATGTCTAAATCCACCGTTTCATAATCTAATATTGTTTTTTCGCTCATGCTTTTCTCCTTGTATTCTCTATATCCATCCTTTTATACATAAGGACTTTTTTCCATTAATAAGTATACTTTCACCAAAATCTACCTATAAACATATTCTTCCTGATTCTCCAATGTCTCAAAGGAATACCCTTCTGCCGCGATCCGCTCCAAAATACCAGTAAGCGCATCCACTGTCACATCTGCATTATTCGCATCATGTAAAAGAACAATGGGATTTTCATAATTAAAAAACGAATCAAATACATTCTTTTGAATAGACCACACTGTTGGATTTCCATAAGAATCTTCACCACTTACATTCCAGTCAAAACAACGATATCCTTTTTCCTGCATTGCTGCAACAAATTGTTTCCGCTGTCCATTCATATAGGTACAGGCACTTCCGCCCGGAAAGCGAAATATTCTGGTATCAACTCCATACTCTTCTTTTAACGTCACATACTGTTCTTCAAAATCCTGTACACAAGCATCCACACTCACATATAATTTATCAAAATCATGCATATTGGAATGCAGCCCAATCGCATGCCCTTCGTCTATCATACGCTCTATGACCGGTCTTTTGTCTTCACTCACTTCTTCGCCGATTATAAAAAAGGTAGCTTTCGCATCATATTCTTTCAAAATATCCAGTATTTTTTCTGAATTATGGCTCGGTCCATCATCAAAAGTCAGATAACATACCTTCTTAGATGTATTGCTTTTGGAATTCGATTCCACTGCATCAGTTCTCTTTTTAAAAATGGAAGCACATAGTACTGATAATATACATACTAAAATCAGTTCTATCACAAAATATCTTTTTGCAGTCATATTGCTCCAGTCTTTTTTGATATTTTATGAAAAAGAAAACTTCTTTATGTGTTTATACAATATTTTCTTGCTTATCCTTTTTTTATCCAGTTCCGTAGCAATGGGAATCACAAATACATATTTTTTGCCATTACACTTCCACCTGCAGCCATTCCTATAAAGAATCAATAATAAACTGATGATCCTGTTCATGAGGCAGGTTGGAAACCAATAATACACCCACCATCTCACCAGATTTTAATCGAATCGGAAAACCGCCACCACAGAATACATAATCCTCATCCTTTAATCCATGAACTGCTACAGATTCTCCTTTCGAAGTACCTCTGTCTATTTTACCCCAATCACTAGAGACATTTCAATATCTGCCTTTACGCTTTCTCCTTATTGCCATAAAATTACTATTTTCAATAATATATTAGGCATAATAAAAAAAGACTTCTGCTCATAGATGCTTCAAGCGTTCCCATAAATTTAGATATCTAATACTAAGTTATGGAAATGCATTCATCTATTTACAAAAGTCCATTTATTTTATATATGGTTTTAGTAATGGGGGCAGTCTTTAAACGAATCCCCAACTATTGCCTAAAAACCTTGGTTTAACTATTTTTACACTCTATTCTTCTAATACTTTGCCGCCTAAGATAACTCTTTGCAGGTTCAACTCTTCATCAACGACTAACACATCCGCCTTTTTTCCTTTTTCCAGGGAACCCACCACAGCATCGATCCCAATACTTCGTGCCGGATTGATTGTTGCTGCTTTGATGGCTGATTCTTTAGAAATCCCCATCTCCACTGCTTTCTTCATGCAGTCATAAAGATTGGTTGCACTTCCTGCAATTGTACCATCCGCGAGGGTCGCCAATGCGCCTTTTACGATCACGTCCTGACCACCCAATGTATAATTGCCGTCGTCCATGCCAGTGGCACGCATACTGTCGCTGATAAGTACCACCCTGTCATCGCCAAATATACGGAATGTGTTACGCACAACACTTGAATGTACATGAATCCCATCACAGATCAGTTCCACATCCACATTGGAATAGTCTGCGGCTGCTCCAAGCACCGACGGTTCTCTGTGGTTAGCAACAGGCATCGCATTATACAAATGGGTTACATGTCTTGCTCCTGCTTTGATTGCCTTACAAGCGGTCTCATAATCTGACGTTGTATGGGCAATGGAAAAACAAAATTCATCCTTTAAACCAGCTATGCACTCAATCGCACCTTCCGTTTCCGGTGCAATGGACACAATTTTAATCAGTCCATTTGCACATTCTTGCAAGTCCTGTAAAATAACTGCATCTGCCGGAATAATATGATCTTCCTTCTGGGCTCCTTTTTTCTCCTTAGAAATAAAGGGACCTTCTAAATGAATTCCTCGAAGACTTTTCAACTCAGACATATACTGCTCTTCTGTACTGGAATGCATATTCATTTCTATGTCTTGTGAAATCCCCTTCATTCTCGCCGCATTCTTCACTATCTCTTTTAATTCTCCTATGGGAAGCGTCATGGTTGCCGGACAGATACTGGTAATGCCATGTCGGTTTTCATAGTCTTCGATTGCACGATGTGCCTCCTTAGTTCCATCGCAAAAATCATATCCTGCTGCTCCATGAAAATGCACATCCACAAGTCCCGGAATCAGATAATTTTTCTGCTCCTCCTGCGTCAATTCATTCACTCCGCATACTGACACATTCCGGATTACATCATCTTCAATTTCCAAAACCCCCGGCGTAAACACACATTCTTTGGTATACACCATTCCTTTTATCGTAAACATGCTTCATCTCCTATTAAAATCACATCTTTATGAAGCTGTAATACCGATGCTGGAACTTCCGGGCAGATTGGTCCATAAAATGCTTTTTTTACAATATCATGTTTATCCTTTCCACAAGCCATGACAATAATCTTTTTCGCCTGCATAATGGACTGGATTCCCATGGTATACGCCTGCTTTGGAACTTCTTCTAAAGAATCAAAAAAGCGTGCATTGGCTTCTATGGTACTCTGGCTTAACTCCACACAATGAGTTGTTTTTGTAAACTCAGATGCCGGTTCGTTAAAACCAATATGACCATTATGTCCCAGTCCTAATAACTGCAGATCAATTCCACCGCTTCCCTGAATAATCCGGTCATACTCTTTACAAGCCTCTTCCGGTTCCTTTGTTCCGTCCGGTACATAAGTATTTGCCGGATCGATATTAATATGATCAAATAACTGCTCCTTCATAAAATACCGATAGCTGTTTATGTTATCTGCTGTCAGCCCTCTGTATTCATCCAGATTAATTGAAGTAATTTGTGAAAAATCCAATTCCCCTGCCTGATATTTCTCTATCAATTTCTGATATGCACCAACTGGGGTGGATCCTGTTGCAAGTCCTAAAACACTATCCGGTTTTAATAAAATCTGCGCTGCGATCAGATTAGCAGCTGCAATACTTGCAGCTTCGTAATCCTTTGCACAATATATTTTCATAATCATACTCCATTCTATTATGTAAGTTTGTTACGATATTCGTTAGCGGATATTCCTTCTAACTTTTTAAATACTCTGGAAAAATGAGCAAGATCCTGAAATCCCACTTCTTCCGCAATATCATAAATACGCATGGATGGGTCCTTTAATAATTCCTTTGCCTGGGCAATACGCGCTTTATTGAGTGCCTCTGAAAAATTCTGTCCCGTATGTTTGTTTAACAATTTGCTTAAATGCCACTGACTGACAAAAACATAATCCGCCACATCCTGCAAATGAATTTTTTCCTTGTAATGCTCTTTGATATATTCTAATGCCTTATTCACAATAAAACTGCTGGCCTCATTGTTATAAAGAACTGTCTCTGAACCTTCCCCCTGCTCTAATAACTGCTCTTCTTCCTGCGAAATCTCATCAACTGTTTCTACCGGGAAAAGCTTCAATTTATCCGTCATAGTATCAATAGCATCATACAGTTCATTCATCTTAGAAGGCTTTAACAAAAATTTCGTTACCCCTAAGTTAATAGCTTCCTGCACATATTCAAATTCCCGATATCCTGTCAGAATCGTAATCTGCATATTGGGAAACTCAGATTTTAATCCAGCAATCATAGTAAGACCATCCATTTTAGGCATACTGATATCTGAAATGACAATCGACGGCTTTTCTGCACGTATGACATCCATTCCTTCTTTTCCGTCATGAGCAAATCCAACCACCTGACAATCCCATTTATCCCATGGAATACTTCTTGATAACCCCTCTACAATTAATGGTTCATCATCTATGATTACTACTTTATACATATGCGCCTCCCAAGTGCCACTGCCAAAAAGCAATGCCCCGACTTCTTTTGGTATTATCTTCTATTTTACCCCTTAACAGCACCTGCTGTCATGCCCTTAATAATATATTTCTGCAAGAAAATATATACGATGATAACCGGCACAACAACTAATGTAACTGCTGCCGCCATCAGACCATAGTTCGTACCTTCCTGACTGGTTAATTCATTTAACAGTCTTGTAATTGCACGCATTTCGGGTCTTCGTAAAAAGAACATCTGGGTGAACAAATCATTATAACTCCATAAGAACGAGAAAATAGCAACTGTTGCAAATGATGGCTTCGTTAATGGTAACACTACCCTAAAATAAATCTGATAGGCATTACAGCCTTCCATGTAAGCCGCTTCTTCTAACTCGATCGGAAGACCTTTAATATAACCTACTAATACTACAATGGCAAAAGAAAGGTTACCCGCTACCTGTGGCAGAATTACGGAAAGCATTGTAATCCACCAGTTGTCAGTATTTACAATCCCCCACTTATTTTCCATGGTAAACACAGGAATGATTGTTGCAAAAACAGGGAACATCATACCTGCCACAACCATGGAATACAGGAAACTGCTGCCTTTAAACCGGTATCTGGATAGAGCATACGCAGCCATTCCCGCAAGAAGGATGACAAACAATGCCACCATGGTGGAAATAAAAATACTGTTGCGGTATGCACCAAAAATATCCAGATTTCCAAATGCCTTCCGATAATTTGCCAATGTAAACAAATCTCCTAAAGGGAGAGAAAAGGAATCGGCGAGAATCTTGTCTTTGGCCTTAAATGAATTTTGGATTACCCATATAATCGGATATATTGTTGTAACTGCCCACAGGCTCAAAAATAGATAGACTAAAATGGAGCCAATGGAGATTTTTTTCTTTTTCTTCATGATTCTGTCCTCCTTAATAGTCTTTTTCCTTAAAGATCGCATTCACAACCTTGGATAATACAATTCCCAATACTACAATCATAACAGCAAGTGCTGAACCATAATCCACATTCTTAGCTTCCATTGTCTGATAGTACATATAAGTACCTGTTAAGAATGTAGATTTTAATGGCATTCCCTTCGGGAACATCGTCCAAGGAAGATCGAATACCTTTAATGCTCCTGTAACTGCAAGCACACTACAGGTACAGATGACATTGTATAAAAGAGGCAGCGAAATGTAACGTACTCTCTGAAGTGTAGAAGCACCATCTATCTCTGCTGCTTCATACAATTCTTCTGAAATATTGTTTAATCCTGTAATGAGGATGACAAAATAAAATCCTACATACTGCCACATAACCGGAAGCATCATGGTAATCAGTGCAATTCCTTCTGCTTTCCAATCTGTCAAACCTACTTTTCCCAATTTCTCAAGCAGCTGATTTAACATACCTTTATCATATAAAAAGATTAAGTTAAATAATAAACCAAGTGCTGTTGCTGAAATTACGATTGGAAAAAAGTAAACGGTTTTGAAAAACTGCTTTCCATGTTTTACATTGTCTACCATCAATGCTAAAACTACAGCAATTCCTACCTGCCCCACTAAAGTAACAATCATCATAAGTAATGTATTTTTTAAAGAGGTTCTAACAATTTCATCTTGAAACAATTCTACATAATTAGCATACCAGGGATCTAAAAATCCTTCTCCCGATCCACCGAGCTGGCGGATATTTTGAAAACTATTCCATATATTTTGTAAAAACGGATAATACAGATATACGATCATAAATAAAAAAGCAGGGATCAAAAAGACCAGAACCGGCTTTTTATTTCTATAGATACTTGCGCCCATATTTTCCTCCTATCTTTTTCCTTCTTTTTTGAAATCAGCCGGAGATTTACACCTCCGGCTGTTTTATCAAATGGCAGTGCGCAACGCGCTCCGTCCATTGGTTTAAGTATAACTTTTACTAAGTATTACTGGTTATTGTAAAGTGTAAGTCCTTCTTCTACCGCATCCACTGCATCTACTTTACCAGTTACGATTTCCGGCATACCATCAAATGTAGATACACGGCAGTCACCCTGGAAAATATCCTGTACAGCGCCTGTTAAAGAAGTAACACCTGACATCATTTCCATTGATTTTACCTGTAAAGCATTGAACTGTGATTCATCTACTGCAGGTGCATTCTTAAGTGCAGATGCTGTATGCTGTGCGAATACAGGAACTACTTCATCCGATGTCATGTAAGATACAAAGCTTACTGCTGCTTCTCTCTTAGCCGGATCATCCCATGCTTTCTTTGTAATGTAGTAACCCATGGAAAGACCACCAATTAAGTCTGTTGCTTTTCTATCACCATTACCTGGTACATATGTAACATCAAAGTTATCTAATTTTGCTGCATCCAATGTAGTAGGATCTTCTGGATCAGACTGGCAAGCTGCTACAATACCGCCAACTTTCCAAGAACCATCGATTAAGAATGCTGCTTTTCCTTCTGTGAACATTGCGAATGTTTCATCATCTGTTGCAGATAATGTATTTTCAGGGAAATAACCTAATTCGTATAATTCCTTGATATCGTTCATACCATCAATCCAAGCCTGTGCACCATCCACATTTGCTGGAATGTTTAAATGATTTGCTGGTGTGTTATGGTTAAAGATTGCAAACTCCCACCAGTAATGAGGAATGTTTCCAAGTGCTGCTGCGATTGGTGCATAACCTGCATCTTTAATCTTCTGGCAGTCCGCTTTAAACATTTCCATTGTGTAGTCAGCTCCTGGCATTTCCACGCCTGCTGCATCTAATACTTCTGTGTTTACAAACATTGCTTCCCAGAATCCGTTTACTGGTACTGCATATTTCTTACCATCTACTAAAGAATCTGTGATCAACTCATCATTCATGTTGCTTGCATAATCTGGATATTCTGCACGGATTTCATCAATGGAAACTACCTTGCCCGCTTCAATAAAGCTGTTTGCATCCGCTCCGTTGAAGAAGAACAATACATCCGGTTCAGAACCTGTTTCAAAGTCAGTTACTACTCTTGTTTTAAAAGTTTCATCACTTGTTGCAGATGTATCTGCTACTGTGTTGCCGGTTTCTGCACACCAGGCTGCTACTGCATCCTTAAAGTTCTGTGCATTGCCATCTTCACCAGCAAATGTTGTTGTAACATTTAACTCTACTGGTCCTGTTGTGCTTTCTGCTGCATTGTTGTCTGCTTCTGCTTCCGCTGCTGGCTTATCTGCTGCTGCGCTTTCACTTGTCTGCTGGCTTCCACATGCTGCAAGAGAAAGAACCATTACACCTGTAAGCAGTGCTGCGATGAATCGTTTCATAAAATAAATACCTCCCAAATTTTGTTTTCGATGACTCCCTCATCTGTAAGTACATCATATTATGAAACCGTCAAAAGAGTAATTGCTGGTGTTGGCTTTTTTTGCCTATTATTGCTCTGTTCTTTCATTGATTTTGACTAAAATTGTGCTCACAGTATGATTATTTTTGTTGTTTGTGATAAACAGTCCAAAACCATCCCCGTATAACATTTTCAAACGGCGGTCCACATTTCGTATGCCAAGGCTTACATGTTTCTCATTAAGCGGGTCCAGTTCCTCTGATAATAACCGATGTATTCTTTCTTCATCCTGATCACTTAAGGTTCCGTTATCCTCTATCTCAATACATAAAATATCTGCTTCTTTCTTATACAGTCTGAGGATCACTTCTCCCTTTCTGGCAATATCCATACCATGCTCCACAGCATTTTCCACAATAGGCTGTACAATCAAGCGTGGTATCTTACAATTCAATAACTTTTCATCGATTTCCTTTTCACAATGAAACTTTTCTCCAAATCTCTGGGAAATAATATAAAGATACGCATCCACATATACCATTTCCTCTGCAACTGTATTAAAAGGCTGGGCACGTCGGTTCATGGACGCCTCTAACATAGTGGATAAAGCTTCAATCATCTGACTGACCTTATAATTCTCATTCAGTCTTGCTTCCCAGTTGATAATTTCTAATGTATTATTTAAAAAATGCGGATTAATCTGTGACTGCAATGCCATAATCCTTGCATCTCTGAGCGCAATCTCTTCTTTGTATATCTTTTCAAACTGGTTCTTCAACTGGACGGACATATGATTAAAGGATTCCTTCATATGGAAAAATTCTTCGCTGTCTTCTACTTCCTCAATCTGTACTCCATACTCACCTGATTTTACTACGTTAAATGCCTGTACCATTTCCTGTACCGGTTTTGTGACACGACGGTGGAAAAACATAAAAATCAGATAGATCAATGGAATCATGAATAAAATCAGTGTCACAAACACATAACTGATGACCTGCATTTCCGCATAAATAATGGAATTATTCAAACGTACCGCAATATCAAATTCTCCATTATACATTTTAAGCCTTTTGTATACATAGGAATTTTTTTCATTTGCTTTTTCGAAAAACAGATTTTCTTCTTCCAGTTTTCCCCTTACATTCTCATCATAAATAACACTTTCATCAGAAGATGCATCTAAAAACAGTTCACCATCTAAATAAAGTGTTACATCCTCATAGCCCCAGATACTAAAAAGACCGCGCATGATAGAATCTTTGTCCAATTCCATTGCAAGCACTGCATAGGGACGGAATTTAGAATCCACAAGATTACGAACCATATAAATCCTGCCTTCACAGGTCAAAAGTTCCGTATTCGTATCCAGTTCTTCCATATGCTCTAATAGTTCATCCTGCACATGATTTTTGAAAAACTCAATATCTTTGTACGTTCCGTTTTTACTATTATTAAAGGTAAAAAAATTCTCCTCTAAATACTCTGGGAAAATTAGAACCGCCGCACGACAGTTGCTGTCAAACCGGTATTGCTGATTCAAAAAAGTCAGCACCTTTTCCTGAAAATCCCGTCTGTCTTCATCCACGCGATATGTATCATATGCGTTTCGGATAACAGAAAGATACGAAGCATTCTTAGACGCCGTCTCACTGGCCTCTAACTGTATTTTCAATATCTCAGCTGCTTTATCCGTTGACGTAATAATGGCACGCTCAATCTGGTCATTAATTTTACTGGTAACCAAAAAACTCATCATAAATATTAAAATGAGTAATGGAAAAAACCACCCAAATAAAAGCATGCGGACCATGCTTGATCGGAGTGATTTTCGTTCTTTTTCATTATGTATGTTATCTGTTTCTTTCTTTTCAATGCCCATCAGTTGTGCCTCTCCTTTATCCTATAAAAGGATGATAACACAGCATAAAACTGTTTTACCATCCTTTTATCTTAATTATTGAAGTTACGCTATTGTATTTTCCAATTCCACTATTTCAAGCAGATACCTTTATTCAAATAAGTATCTTTCAAATATTTCACATAACTTTGCCGCATCCTCTTTTTCCGGCATTTCACAGAAAATACGAAGCAATGGTTCCGTTCCTGAAAAACGTACAGAAATCCAGCCCCCATTTTTAAAATATATTTTTAAACCATCCAAATACGAAACATCTTCTATTTCATATGGAATTTCAGGCAGTTCTTTGTCTTCCAACACCAGCTTACGAATTGCAATTTTCTTTTCCTGACTAAAACGATAGTCTCTTTCTTCCAATGCCAGTGTACCATATTCTTTTCGAATCATTTCCATGATTTGAGAGAGTTTCATGCCCGTTACAGCAATCATTTCTACTAAAAGTGCGGATGCATAGATTCCATCTTTTCCTTTAATATGTCCTCTCACGGTCATACCCCCGGAAGATTCCCCTCCAATTACTGCATCTGTTGCAAACATCTTTGCTGAAATATGTTTAAAGCCAACCGGTACTTCATAGCATTTTTCCCCAAAGTTTTCTGCTACGCGGTCCAGCATATGGGTCGTACAAATATTACGCACTGCCGGTCCGTGCCAGCCCTTATATTTTAACAAATAATAATATAATAATACCAGAATATCATTCGGATGCAGGAAGTTACCTTTATCATCAATGACACCAATACGGTCCGCATCACCATCCGTTGCAATACCAAGATCACATTTTCTATCTAAAACATAATTTTGCAGAGTACGAAGGGTATCCGCAGTAGGAGCCGGTAATTTTCCCCCAAACAAGGTATCATGACGTTCATGAATGGTTTCCACTTCACATCTGGCTGTCATTAAAATCGTTTTTAAGGATGTTTCACTTACTCCATACATTGGGTCCAATGCAATGCGCAATCCACAGTCACGGATCTTTTCCATATCAATGGAGTCAATAATGCTGTCTAAATATTCATTTAGTGGATAGATTTCTTCAATCAGTCCCTTTTCCAATCCTTCCTGATAATCCATTTCTTCCACCGGAATATCGGTCACTTCATTGATAAACTGTTCAATCTCCATGGTCTGTTTTTCATCCGCATCTCTGCCTCCATATGTAAAGACCTTTACGCCATTATAGATAGCCGGATTGTGACTTGCTGTAATCATCATGCCATAATGATATTCATGCTTCATTACATAATACATAACAAGGGGGGTAGGAACGGATTTATTGATGAGTTTTACATTGATTCCCTCTTTTGCAAAAACCATAGCCGCCCACTGCATTGCTTCTTTTGACAGGAAACGTCTGTCATAACCGATTACCATTCCTGTATTTTCCACACCTTCTTTTTTCATCTTGTCGCACAATGCTCTGGAAAGTATCTGTATATTTTCCTTAGTAAAATCTTCTCCTATAATGGCTCTGAAACCACCTGTACCAAATTTAATCATATAATTACCATCCTTTTCTTACTTTCCCATTATTACCACAACATCGTGGCTGCTTCCTTTTTCAAATGCTGGAATTTCCTTTACTTCTTTTTCATCTACAAAAATCTGTTTTACTCCCGACATTACGCTGTCTGGATTTTTCACCGTAATATGATAGTCCGCTCCTCTCCATTTACGATTTACTTTAAAGCCTTCCCAGTCTGCCGGGATACATGGATCAACCACAAGCCCCTCAAATCCCGGACGAATACCAAGCATATATCTGGTTGCACTGAAATATGACCAGCCGCCGCTTCCTGTCATAAACGGATGTCTCGCGCGGCCAAATGCAGTATGGTCCTTACCTGCAATAAACTGACAATAAGAATATGGTTCTGATTCACGAATTTCAATCTGGTCATTCTGCCAGTACGGGCATAATGCATCATAGAATTTCATAGCAAGATCACCTCTTCCACAGACGCAGGCAGCCGCCCACGCCCATGGGTTTGGATGGGAAAAAATAGCACCATTTTCTTTTAGTCCGGGATATACTCTTGTCACAAATCCGATATCATCATCCGGTTGTGTATAAGAAGGTGTATTTAACAATAATCCGTATGGTGTATACAAATACTGGTCAATCGTATCCAATGTTTTTTCTGCGCGTTCTCCCTTTGCTGCACCGGATAAGATCGCCCATGCGTTAGACTCTAAATGTACCTTTCCTTCTTTATCTTCTTTGCAGCCAATCTTCTTGCCATTCTTTGTGATTCCACGGATATACCAGTCTCCGTCCCAAAGGACATTATCACAGGCATCTTTAACTTTAGCCGCCATTTCGGTATAGGTCTTAACATCTTCTATTTCACCAAGATACTCTGCCAACTCAATAAAATGATTCAGTGTCCAGTAATGCAGGAAACTAACCATTGCACTTTCGCCACCACCTAAATTCAGGCAGTCATTCCAGTCCGCACGCAGTCCCTTACAAATACCCGTCGCACCTACCTGCTTAGCACTGAAATTCAAAATACGTTTGCAGTGATCATATACGCTTTCTGTAAAATCTTCTCCTTCTACAAAAGTATCTGCATAAGTCAGCTGCTTTCTGGCAAAGTCCACTTCTCCTGTTTCTTTGATATATTCCACTACAGAAGCCACCAGCCAAAGTGCATCATCCGAGCAGGCATCTTTTAATCCATGAATCATGCTGTTTTTATCCGGCTCTGGAATAACCGTTGGGGATTTAAAAGGCTTCTCGCCAGTTTTTTCTTCAAACCATTCCGGTGAAAACAGATGTAAACCATAACCAGCTGTAGTAAGTCCCTTTAATAACTGCTCTATTCTTTCTTTACACTTCTGCGGATTGGAATGTGGTATCGTCATCGCATCCTGAGCGGTATCACGATAACCAAGACCCACTCTTCCACCTACTTCAATAAAAGACGCAAAACGTGAGAACATAACATTAATTTCAGACTGGTATAACGTCCAAGTATTGATGAGTGTGTTCATACCCTCATTTGGTGTTTGGATCTGAAGCGCCTCATACTTCTTTTCCCAATATTCTTTTAAATCGGTATAAACAGCATCTACTGTAGCAAGATCACTGTATTTCTCACGGATTCTCTTTCCTTCTGCTCTTCTGCCTTCTCCCAGCATAAAGATATAACGAACTTCTTCTCCTGGTTGTAAAACAAAATTCTTTTGCAGGCTTCCGCAATGATTTCCACCAAGTTCCGCCGTATTGCTGCACATTCCTTTTTCCACAGCTACTGGATTATCCTCTGTCTGGTAAGTACCAAGAAATTTTTCCCTTACACAGTCATATGCATCCGGCACAAAATTTGCCGCCAGATACTGATACCCCTGTTCCTCATAAAACAAATCTTCCTCAATAATTCCATCTTCATAAGAAGAACCTGCGCAATACAAACTCATTTGGTAATTCTGATTATCAATCATAATATGATGGAAAGAAAATTCCATATAGGAAAATAAAGAAAGATCTCTTGCCTGATCCGTCGTATTTTTTACCTTAACATCCCATAAAAGCACATTTTCTCCTCTTGGAATAACCATAGTCTGGGATGACTGCAAACCATCATATTCACATTCATACACAGTATAAGAAAGTCCATGTCTGCACTTATATTTTGCTTTTGCCAGATCCTTTCCTACCGGCTGCCATGAAATAGAATGATAGTCTTTGTTCTCATTATCTCGAATGTATATGTAAAATCCCGGGCGGTCCATGGGAACACCATTTCCTCTAAAACGACTGATTCTGTGATATTCCGGTGTTTTATAAAATAAATATCCACCAGCCGTATGATTGATTACTGCTGCCATATCCTCTACTCCCAGATAATTGGTCCAAGAGCATGGAAGTGCAACGTTATCAATTACATATTCCCTTTTCTCATTATCGAAATGCCCATATTGCATAAAAAGTCCCTCCTGCATGTAGTTCTTAGTTCAAAACGACGACCCGCAAAGCGTGGCATCGTTTGGTTTACCTACATTATAGAAGGGACCTTTTTTAATTAAAATTGCTCATTATGTGATTATTTGTTCAAAATTGTTTTCATTTTCTATGGATTACTTGTTTTACTCAATTCTAAATTTATGAATTGCCTGCTTCAGTTCACCCGATTCCTCTTCCAGCGTGTGAACCGCATCACGCAGATCATTTATATGATTTGTCTGCTCTCTTGTATTTGCCAGCATATTTTGGGCCGCATCTTCATTGACCTTTGAAATTTCTGCCATTCGGTCAATCATATCCGTTGTTTTTTCCTTCTGCGCCTCCATTTCCTGCATAATCTGTGAGATTTCTCCCATGACTGTCATCATATCCGTTACACTATCACGTACCTGTCCAAAGGAACCTGCTGCAAGTTTCATAGCCTCCGACTGGGAACGTACCGTTTCCGCAGATTGTCCTGTCATGTCTGCTACTACGGCCTTTTTCTGGTCAATCCGTTCTACAATCATTCCAATTTCTTTTGCCGCTTCTACCGACTGATCTGATAACTTTCTGATTTCCTCTGCTACAACAGCAAATCCTTTTCCTACTTCACCAGCTCTGGCAGCTTCAATAGACGCATTCAAGGATAATAAACCAGTCTGATCTGCAATATCATTGATTGCTTCTATAATCGTACTGATTGCTTTTGTTTCTTCCGATAATTCGTTCATTTGGTCAATCAGACTGTGGGTGGTCTGTGCTGTCTCACCCGCTATCAAGGATAAATTTTCCATATTAATTATACTGTCACTTACCGTTTCTCCTGCTGTCTGGGCAATTTCTTTCGCACTCTGACTCTTTGATAAAACCATTTCCATCCTTTTTGCCAGTTCGCCGATAATATCCTTGCACTCTACTGCATCCTGTGTCTGCTTTGCAACCCCTTCATTTACCATATCGATGGATTTTGTGGTTTCCAATGATAATCCCACTAACTTTTCTGTTGTCTGTGATACTCCGTCTCCTGCTATAGCCACTCTGCCGGCTCCCTGGTCCGTCCTTTGAAGCAATATGCGCATCTTTTCCATCATCTTCTGCAACTGGTTTGTCAGAAGAATAAATTCTTCATCCTTTTCTGCTTTTACTGTACCATTCAGATTTCCATTTGCAACTTCTCCCAAAACATGGGATACGTTTTTTACTGATTTCATAATACGTTTAGATATCCATATGCAGATTAAAATAGATAGAAATGCTGCCGCAAGCGTTACAATGTAGGTAATATATTTGATATTCAATACTTGTAATAAAATCTGTGTTTTGGGAATACGCGCACAAACCACAAAGCCCTCATGCTCCATTGTATGATATAAGTATAGATATTCCACGCCATCCGTCTCTTTATAAAAAGTCTGTGACTGCTCATCTGTCTGAATAAATTCTGCCATCTCACTCATCCCGGTAAAAACTGGTTGCCGGGATGTTACCTCATTTTGCGCCGCATCTGTCTGCTTTAATTCCACACCCTCTGTTTCCGACAGTTCATCTAACGGTAGAATTTCTCTTCCATCCGGCGTAATTAAAGCACATATTCCCCCTTCCGCCAGTTCCATATTTTCCAATGTCTTTCTAACAATTTCTGCATCAATATCCATAATCAGCATTCCAATTGGTTTTCAAGATTTATTGACAAGATTTCTCGTCAAAGTAAAAGCATACTCTTCTGTTGCTTTCTCTGTCATGGCATTCAACTGACTATGACTGCCGCTAAAGTGAACCGATTCCCCAATCGTCATTCTGACATTACCTTCTTCTGTAGAAATATATTCTCCATAAGCAACGGGCTCAAGCATAGAATCAGAGAAAAATTCTTCCCCATATGCAGCCAACAGATAAATATTACTCACAAACTCATCTGATAATGCAGTCGTAAGTATCTGCTTTTTCAGCGTCCGGAACTGACTCTGTTCCTCTAAAGGATCTTTTGCATATTCTCCACGGTAATAATTTTTTACTGACTCATCCAATACAATCTGATTTGCCCGGATTTCCAGATTACTCAACAATAGATCATAGTACTCTGATGTTTTTTGCAATGTATTTTCCATTGATTTTTCATAACTGCTGATAATTGCATTTTCCGCCATTCTATAAGACAGCAGTCCCAATACAATAAGCAATATACAAGGAACCACAAAACCCGCAATCAATTTTGTGCGGATACTGCCTTTTCTTCTAAACTTATTGCCATCATTTCTCTTTACTCCATTTTTCCCAATCTGAAAAAAACATAGTTTTGCTTTTTTATCCTTTCCCATAATCACCCTTCCTTTCCCATTTATACCTCTAGTCGTATTATATAAAAAGAAATATCGAAGAAAGGATACTTAGGTTTGTGGATTTTTGCCTGATTTTGGCAGATTTATATTAGGAACCTTGCGAATACAGCTAAATAATCCTGAAATCAACTATGAGAGATATAAAAAGAGCCGTTGCACGACTTCTGAGTTCACGAAGTCTGAGTGCAACAGCTCTTTTTATATCATCTTAGCACATTTCACCAAGATTATTTGCGTACAAATTTATTTGTTTGCTTTTGCAGCCTTGATCTGTTCTGTTAATGCAGGAACGATTTTGTTTAAGTCGCCTACGATACCATAATCAGCTACATCGAAGATAGGGGCATTTTCATCTTTGTTAATAGCAACGATGATGTCTGATTCTTCCATACCTGCAACGTGCTGGATAGCACCTGAGATACCGATTGCGAAGTAAACCTGAGGACGAACAGTCTTACCTGTCTGACCTACCTGAAGATCACGTGGCTTCCAGCCTGAATCTACAACTGCACGAGAGCAGCTTACTGTTCCGCCAAGTGCATCTGCTAAATCTTCTAATAATTTGAAGTTTTCAGGTGAACCAACTCCACGACCACCGGATACTAAGATCTTAGCGTCCATGATATCTGCTACGTCAGAAACAGCCTTAACTACTTCTAAGATTTCAACATATTTGTTGTCAGGTGTGAATCCAGGATTGAATTCGATTACTTCTGCTTTTGCACCAGCAACTCTTTCTGCTTTCTGCATAACACCAGGACGAACTGTTGCCATCTGAGGACGGAAATCAGGACAAGCGATTGTTGCGATTGTATTTCCACCGAAAGCTGGACGAGTCATTAATAACTGGTTGTGTTTCTGTTCTTTTCCAGGTACTGCTACCATTGGGAAATCACCGATATCAAGCTGTGTACAGTCAGCTGTTAAACCTGTATGTACTCTTGCTGATACTCTAGGACCTAAATCACGTCCGATAGCTGTAGCACCAACTAACATAATGTCAGGCTTGAATTCGTTGATAACAGATGCTAATGCATGTGCATATGGCTCTGTTCTGTATTCTTTTAATTCAGGATCGTCTACAACGATAACTTTATCAGCACCGTA
>CAZHGE010000051.1:0-21500 GCA_964531805.1 uncultured Lachnospiraceae bacterium | reverse complement strand
GTATTATGAAAGAGTTGTATGGAATTGACATGGAACAGACACAGTATTCAAAACTGATTTCGGATATTCCAAGTCCGGATGTGGCAATTTCAATGGGCTGTAATATTGGATGCCCTTTTATTGGTAGAGCATTTGATGATAATTGGGGATTGGAAGACCCTACTGGAAAATCGGATGAAGAATTTAAAATAGTTATTAGAAAAATTGAAAGTAAGGTTTTGCAGTTAAGAAATGAATTGATGTAAAGCACGCCAAACTTTCAGTCTTACGAATTACATAGAAAAAAGCACCCGCCCACTTTTCGCATAAGTGGACGGGTGTATTTTCTTGAAACTTTAACTAAATGACATTGGGCAAATATGTCCTTCTTTTTTCTGATGGTGGATATGCTACAAAGTCGTGGTGTGTCGGATGCACACTCGCGCGGTAATGTAAATGTTGCTTCGCAACCCGCGCTCGGCGCGAGAGTTTGCAAGCAAACCTTTATTATGAGGAGGAGAAAATATGTTTATCACACTGAAAAATGCAACCAAAAAATACGGAGAAGGTGAGTCACTTGTCTATGCACTGGATCATGCTAATGTAGAGATTGAAAAAGGAGAAATCTGTGTTATCTTAGGTCCTTCCGGTTCAGGCAAATCAACTTTACTTAACATGTTGGGCGGGTTGGATCATTTGGATGAAGGCGAAATAATCATTGGAGATCGTAATCTTTCCGGTTACAAAAACAAAATGCTTACCGATTATCGTAAGGAGGATGTTGGATTTGTTTTTCAGTTCTATAATCTGATTCCGGATTTGACAGTGGCTGAAAATATAGAAGTAGTATCGGATATTTCTAATAATCCACTGGATATCGAAGAAGTGTTGGAAGCCATGGGAATGACAAAATATCGTTATCGTTTTCCAAGAGAACTTTCCGGAGGCCAGCAGCAAAGGGTCGCAATTGCCAGAGCAATTATTAAAAATCCGAAACTTTTGCTTTGTGATGAATTAACAGGTGCTTTGGATACAAAATCATCCAAAACAGTTTTGGAATTTATAGAGAAAATCAATAAGTTATATAAGATAACGACTGTGATTATCACCCATAATGAAGCAATTGCGCAGATGGCAGACAGAGTGATTTATATAAAAGATGGTAAAGCGCGTGAAAACAGAATAAATCAGAATAAAAAATCTGCTTCTGAGCTGGTGCTTTAAGAGGGGGAATGACATGAAGTTGAATAAAAGATATTTTCGGAGCATAAAAAGCAATCGGTCTTTTTATGTTTCTGCGACTATATTAACTGTCACGACACTATTTCTGTTTTTTATGATGAATATTGCCGGAAAGTCCATATGGGAATTTGGAGATGATTTTTTCAGGACACAAAACATAGAGGACGCGAACTTCACAACCTATTTACCTATTTCGGATGAAGATATGGAAGAACTGGAAAAAGAGTATGGGGTGAATATAGAGCCTCAATATTACAGCAATATTGAAACAGATGGTACAACGGTAAGGGTATTTAAAAAGACAAAAGAAATTAATTTATACAGCGTTACAGAAGGAGAGGATGTTAAATCAAATGATGAGGTTATTATTTCCGAAGGCTACGCAGTATTTAATGAAGTGTCCCTGGGAGATGAAATAACGATTGGAGAAAAGGTATATAAAGTGTGTGGATTTTTTCAAAGACCGGACTATTTATATATGCTTCAGAATGAGAGTGATTCCTATAAAAATGTAACAACCTTTTTTCTCGCTTATGTAACAGATGAGGAGTATGATGTAATAGGAGGAGAAAACTGCATTTATCAAGTCTGTTATGATAAAGATAACCAGACTGAATTCCGTAAAGAAATCAACGAGAAGTATTTTATGCGTACTTATATTTCTGCCGCTGAAAATATGCGAATTGATATGGTTAAAATGCAGGCGGAGATGTTTATTGCCATATCTTACATTATTTTATTGATTATGCCTCTTATTGTAGTCGTGTTAGTAAGTATTGTAATCAGTCGAAAAGTAAAGTCTGAACAGAAATTGATTGGTACGTTAACTGCACTGGGGTATAAAAAAAGCAAATTAATGTTTCATTACGCAGGCTTTGCGATGATTCCGGGTATTCTTGGTGGTACATTTGCAGCAATCTTTGCCATGATTTTTGCGTAGCCTTTTGGAGAACTGGGATTGCAGGATTATGAGCCTATGCGAATTGAGTGTCATTTGGGTCCTATGGCGGCAATTTTAGGAATTATGATTCCGACGGTCATGTATATTTTAGCGGCAATGAATTCGGTAAATAAGTTACTTAAGAAAGACACCGTACTTTTGCTAAATGATAATTCGGATCAGGGGAAAAAAGGCTATCGCAGATTGCTGGCGAAAAACAAGGTATCTTTCAGGCTTAAGTATGCGTTACGCTCATTAATTGGTAATCCTTCCAGAACGTTTGTGGTGTTCCTTGGAATTTTCTTGGGAAGTTATATTGCGCTTTTAGGGTATAGTTTTTTGGATACGATGGACTACACAAAACAAAATATGGTGGATGAGATGGGCAGCTTTGAATATCAGTATGTGTTAAACGAACTGATTGAAGGAATCGAATATGGTGGTGAGCCGGTTATTATGTCTACAGTGGAAAATAAAGATGGCGAGCAATTCAGCATCATTGGTACAACGAATTCCAACCCATATTTGGATCTTAAAGATATGCAGGGAAATGATATCAAACTTGAGGATGGCTATTATGTTACCAATGTATTAGCCAAATTGCAGAATATAAATGAAGATGATAAGATTACACTATGCAATCCTTTGACTTTGGAAGAATATGAGATTACAGTGGCTGGAATTATCGATAATGATATGCAGAATGCTGTTTTTACAAACAAAGGCAATGTAGCCAAGATACTGGATATAGAGGAAAACTTGAATAATGTCATTATGAGTGATGTTGAATTAGATATCCCGGATTCAAAAGTAATTGAAACAGTAAAAAAGGCGGATGCTAAGGAGCAGTTCCAGAATATGTCCAATATGATGAATGTAATGGTGTATTTCCTGATTGTTTTAGGGGCAATTATTTGTGTGGCATCCATCTATGTAGCGGTCAACATGCTGGTATCCGAAAACCGTTCCAATATTTCCATGCTGAAAGTATTGGGATATCAGGATAAACAGATTAATCAAATTGTATTGCGGATTAATCATATTTTATTACCAATAGGAATTCTTGTCAGCATTCCACTGGTATTTGCTTCCGTTAATTGGTTTATGGCGTGGCTGGCTGAGTTTATCGGTGTTTTACCAAAAGCATATATTGCTCCGCAAAGTTTTATCTACACAGTCATGCTTGTCTGTCTGAGTTATTTTGGCTCACTATTCCTGTTAAGACGGAAAGTATCCAAAGTGGATATGGTAGAGAGTCTGAAGGGAAATAGGGAGTAAAATGCATTATATGTCGATAAGTGCAGACAAATCAGGAGATAGCATTAAAGTATGTAAATTGACTCCTTTTGCAACATAACGAACATCCCTGTATACAGGAGTTGCTTTAGAAGCAGGTTTTGAGAATATGGCTAATATTTGGTATGTAGTATCAGATAAATTTCTAATATCTTCTAATATGCAGGAACTTGGTACATAATATTTTTTGCCTTTTGTAAAACCTAAACAAAAATTTGTAGTACCAGCTAATCGGTCAATGGAAAGTTTTGGTTTTGTAGAATTATAAATTGCAGTCATTTTTGAAGATTTTAAGAAATTTACAATTAACGGTAAAGCCTTTAATTTTAGTTCAGTAGTGCCATCTGATTTGAAGCGTATTTCAGATTCTTTTATTGTGCTATTTATACATTTATGATAGAAAAAATTGGGATTATGTAATAAGTAACCATGTTTGTTAATGAATTCAATACCGGTAAGATGTTGAAAATTATGTGCTAAGAAAACGCTCTCAAAGTATTCTATTGTATTAGTGGTACGATTTTTATAAATAAAAATATAGTTATTTCCTTTAAGGGTTTTATTATAGTCCTTGGCACAAGATGTGATAATACGGATTGCTTCTTTATATTTTTGCTGATTGTGATTCATCTTTTGGCCCTTTCATTATAAATGTTGATTAGGAGTAAAAAAAGAGAGTTGTAATACCGTAGTATTATCAACTCTCTTTTAGTGACTAATTTTTCTGTTGTCCGCCAACGGCTGGTATAAACATCCAGCGAGACTTCAGGTTTTTCTGTTGCCTGCCAACGACTGACACATACGTTCAGTAAGGCTTCGGATTATAGTGTTAGTCCACTTGAAACAGCACGCTGTCTCATCTAATATTATTATACGAATGAGTTGAAAATATGTCAACGTTAATATATAAATTGTCAATATACTATTTGATTTTCTCATTCGTATTTTTGTATTTTGCTAGATTTGTGATAGTAGAATTATATAATACACGATACATAATGGCAACTATTTTATTTTAAAAGTAAAAAGAAAACAATTGAAAATTTATAAAAATAATTGACAACTTAAATAGAATGCTATAACATAACATTGTTATCAGATAACGGTGTTATGTAGAGGTAAAAACATTGAAGCAGGATAAAGCAACAAGAAATAAGCTTCTTGAAAGTGCAAGAGTGGAGTTTATGGAAAAAGGGTATATGAAAGCATCCCTTCGCACCATATGTAAAAATGCAGGAGTGACAACAGGAGCATTGTATTTCTTTTTTCAGGATAAAGAGGATCTGTTTGAGTCCATTGCAAAAGATACCATAAATAATATCTGGCAGATGATGCAGGGACATTATAATGATGAACGTGTGATGGCAGAAAATGGCATGACAACTGAGGAAATACAGGATAATCATGGGGATTTAGACGAATCTGCTGCTATTATTCATCAAATGTATCTTCACCGGGATGATATTCTTTTGGTACTTACGAAAGCCCAGGGCACAAAGTTTGAAAATATAGCGGATAAGTTTATAGAAACTTCGGAAGTTCATTATCGTGCAATGGCAGCTGAGATGCAAAAACTTTATCCAGGTAAGTCTGTTGATGATCAGATGCTTCACTGGCTTGCTCATATGCAGATTGATGCTTTTATCTATATGATTACTCATATTGAAAAAGAAGAAGATGGGTTGGCATTTATGCGTCAATTTATTACCTACATGATAACCGGCTGGGTAGGTCTTTGGACGGATAAGCATTAGTTTTTATACAAAGGGATATAAACAGGGACTGAGAAATCAGTCCCAAAAACATAACATATACATAACAATGTTATGTAACAAAAGAGTAGTAAATAGCAACAGATTTACAAACGGAAAGTAAAAAACTTTATCATAGAAGGGAGTAATGAAAAAATGTATTTAGAAGTAAAGGAAATGAAAAAGAGTTATGGAGAAGGCGGCAGTTACATTCAGGTATTAAAGGGAATTACGACTGGTGTAGAAAAGGGAGAAATGTGCGTTATTGAAGGAACCAGTGGTTCTGGGAAGTCTACTTTCTTAAACTGTATCGGTGGATTGGATTTGCTTGATTCCGGAAGTATTGTGGTAGATGGCAATGAAATTGTAGGTATGAAGCCTGACAAACTATCGGATTACAGACGTGACAATCTTGGTTTTATTTTTCAGTTTTATAATCTGATTCCCAATCTGACTATAAGGGAAAATATTCAGGTGTGTGAGTATCTGTCTGAGAATCCGCTTAATATGGATGAACTATTAGAAACACTGGGGCTTACGGAACATCAGAATAAATTCCTATCCCAGTTATCAGGTGGTCAGCAGCAAAGATGTGCCATTGCAAGAGCGCTTATTAAAAATCCGAAGCTTCTTTTATGTGATGAACCGACTGGTGCATTAGACTCCAAAACGTCAAGAGATATTTTAGCACTTCTCGAAAAGGTAAATGAAAAATACGGAACAACCATGCTGATCGTAACACATAATAATTCTATCAAAAATATGGTACATAAAGTAATCCGTATCAAGGATGGTCAGATTAGTAAAGAGTATCATAATGAAGTCAGAGTACCGGCGATGGAGTTAGAAGATTTATAGGATATGTGTATGGTCGATCAAATGCAGCAGAATGGAGAGAAAGATGCAGAAAGTATTAAGAAAAAGGATTTTACGTGATTTAAAAGAAAATATTGTGCGCTATTTTGCATTAGGGGCTATGATTGTGCTTTGCATGTATATAATCATTTCTCTAATTGGAACGGCGGATTCCATTATCATTGGTTCTAATCAAAATGCACAGCGTAATCATTTAGAAGATGGACAGTTTACAGTATTTGTGCCTTTAACAGAATCTGAAAAAAAAGATTTAGAAGAATATGGTGTAATATTGGAAGAACAGTTTTATCTGGACTATCAGTTAGAGGATGATAGTACGCTGAGAGTATTTCAGAACAGGGAAAAAATCAATACCGTTGAAGTAGAAAACGGAAGGCTTGCAGAAAGTGATGGAGAAATTGTTTTAGAAAAAAGATATGCCGAAGAACATGAACTTCAGACAGGGGACTGTATCCAGGTTGGCGGAAAAGAATTTGAAATTACAGGTATTGGATGCAGCCCGGATTACGATGCTCCATATAAGGATTTGACAGACAGCAGTGTAAACAGTTTTCAGTTTGGAACTGCATTTGTTAGTGAAGAAACTTATGCAGAACTTCTTGCGGAGGGAAAAAGCGTAAAGGCAGAAGAGTACGTGTATTCTTATCTGTTAGGTGAGTCAGTTCATGATTTTGATTTAGCAGGTGTTTCACTTACTGACGCTGAATTAAAAGACAAATTACAGGAACTAAACGTTTCCGCGGATGAAATTGAAGATGTTTATTTCCAAGAATACTGGGAAGAGAAGATTGCTGAAAAAGTAGAATTAGAAGATGGAATGAATGAACTGAAAGAAGGGGCGGAGGAACTGTCTGAAGGATTGAACGAAATTGCTGGAATTAAGACGGGAATACAGCCTTTAGATGAAGGAATAGCATCTGCAAATAAAGGTGCAGTAGAACTTTCCGATGGAATCACAGAATTAAAAGAAGAAACCGATACATTTTTAGACGAGAACTTTGATTTTGAAATCTCCAATCTGACACAGTTTATTAAAGTGGCAGACAATCCAAGAGCAGAAGCTGCAGCCGCTGATCAGATTATCAATAAGTATGGTGGTTTGATTGCAGGCGTCATTGTACTTGTTTTATTTGCTTATGTGATTTCTGTTTTTGTGGTTTATGGGATTGAAAAAGAAAATATGACCATTGGAGCATTATATGCGCTGGGGGTTAAGAAAAATGAGTTGATTTTCCATTATCTTTGTCTGCCGGTAGCAGTTACTTTTTTAGCAGGAACCCTCGGTTGTTTAATTGGCTTTGGTGCCATTGGCGACAGTACCATTATGGGAAACTGTTATACTTATTTTTCCATACCTCATATGGAGACAGTATATCCGCCGTATTTGTTAGTATATGGTCTTGTTTTACCACCTGTTATTTCCAGTGTGGTTAACTGGCTGGTAATCCGTAAGAAACTGAATAAACCGGCATTACAAATGCTTCGCAATGAGCAGAAAGAAAGCCGCATCAGCAATATCAATCTTGGAAATGTGGGCTTTATTTCCCGATTCCGCATCCGTCAGATGTTAAGGGAAGTAAGAACGTCACTTACGGTTGTGGGTGGTATGTTTATTTCCCTATTGATTCTGATGCTTGGATTAAACTGCTATAATATGTGTATTCATATCAGCGAAGACAATAAAGCAGATACGAAATTTGAATATCTGTATACTTATAAATATCCGGAAGAAACGGTTCCGGAAGGTGGCTATGAAGCTTTTTTCAAGGGCATGAAAAAAGAAAATCTAGGTTATAATCTGGATGTTACCATTTTGGGTATTACTAAGGAAAATCCATTCTTTGATGTGAATTTGACAGACAGCAAGAGTGAAGTAGTCATTTCTTCTGCAATGGCAGAAAAATATGGAATTAAGCCGGGCGAAGTAGTGGTATTAAATGATGAAGAAGCGGAGATGCATTATGCTTTTACCGTAAAAGAAATTGCGCAGTATTCCACCAGTTTCTATGTATTTATGGATATTGATTGTATGCGGGAATTGTTTGGGGAAAGCGAAAACCACTATAATCAGGTATTTTCGGATAAGGAACTGGACATCGATACAGGCCGTTTGTATGGAGTTACTACAAAGAGGGATATTGAAAAAGCAGCTGATGTATTTATAGAGCAGATGCGTCCGATGATTTCCATGATGATTGTTTTTTCCATTTTGATTTTTGCTGTGGTAATGTATCTGATGATGAAGGTTATGATTGACCGTTGTGCATTCCATATTTCCATGGTAAAAGTATTCGGATATCGGGCAAAGGAAATAAAGAAATTGTATCTGAACGGCAATTTTTATGTGATTGCGGTTGGAGCTGCTATTTGTATTCCTTTGGCGAAAAAATGTATGGATCTGATGTATCCGGCAATGGTATGTAATGCTGCATGTTCTATGAATTTGACTTTTTCATGGCAGATGTATGTCTTGATTTATGTGGGAATTTTAATTACCTATTTTGTAATCAATGAATTGTTGGTTGGCAGATTAAAGAAAGTCAACCTTGCGGATGTGCTGAAAAACAGAGAGTAAAATGGTTAAGATGTGGAACCATATGTGTACTTCATCGATCAGAATGAATTTGGAATAACCTATCATCGGTTTACAAAAGAAGAATATGGGGAGTTGAAATAGTTCTTTAGACAGTATTTTCCTGCTTTGGTAGTGGTACCCCAGCTTTTTCTTTGGTATAATCAAAAGAAAGATAAGATTATGCGGAGGGGATGGCATGATAAGAAATAATATTGTGTTTATAGGTGAGGAAAATAGAACAAATAATGATCTGTATCAATTATTGAATTGGCGGTTTAATGTAAAAAATTGCAATCAGCCGGAATGTGTTCCGGTAACTGAACTTGCAGAGACAAAGCCGGTAATGATTCTTGTCAGTTTAGTTGGTAATAAGTTTGCGTTGGACGGTTTGTTTGATGCCCTGGTGAATACATGCGCAGATATTCCTATCGTAACAATTGGAAATGAAGTAGAGAGTAGTGCTTATAATACCTATTATAAAAATGGGAAGATACAAAAAATACTGCGTCCTATTACAGGAAAAAGAGTAATTGATATCTGCCGAGCTATTATAGCAGGAAAAACATATACAAAAGAAGTAGTGATTTCGGAAAGTTCGCTAGAAATGAGTGGTGAGAAGGCACATATTTTAGTAGTGGATGATAATGCTATGGTGCTCCGTAATATCAAAGGAATTCTAGATGAAAAATATTCGGTAGCAGTTGCTTCATCCGGTATTAAAGCGTTCATAGCCATTGGCAAAAAGATGCCGGATTTGATTTTACTTGACTATGAAATGCCGGAAATGAATGGAAAAGAAGTTCTTCAAAAGCTTCAGGAAGATGAAGAATTGTGTGAGATTCCGGTGGTGTTTTTAACAAGTGCGGATTCCAAAGAAATTGTAATGGAGCTGCTTTCGCTTAGACTAGCTGGCTATCTTTTAAAACCAGTAGATTCGGACATGTTGCTTGATAAGATTGAAGAGATTACAGGAAAGTAGGATAAAGCGTGTACAAGACTCAAATTTCATGTGCAATTATTATATTATTTATTGGGTTGTTTTATTTCTCATCCGTAAAAAATAAGAGCAGATCTTCGAAATGGTTTGCTGTTTTGTTGGGGTGTTCGTTTTTTCAGTTGTTGTTTGACATTTTTTCAGTCTATACAGTGAATCATTTATATACGGTATCGCCGGTTATAAACAGAGGGATACATATCTTTTATATGGGATTGATGCTGTCAGTATTTTATATTGCGTATAAGTATCTGAAGACCATTATTGAAGAAGAACTTGGCGAAAAATTACACAGTGATTATTTTTCGGCTATACCTTTGGTTATTACGATAGCGGGAGTTATTTTTCTGCCTCTTACATATATAGAAACACCCAAAGGTAATTATTCCTATGGTCCGGCTGCATTTATGACATATGTCGGAGTTGCCATTAATGTGTTTTTTATTATAAAGTTAATGCTTCAATATGGAAAAAATCTTTCATGGAAGAAGAAAACGGCAATTTATATCGCATTGTTAAGTGAAATTCCAATTGCCATATATCAGATATTGATTCCGACATCGTTGATTACCTGTCTTGGAATGGTACTCTTAAATTTGGGTATTTATTTAACAACAGAGAATCCGGATGCATTACTGGCAGAGCAGTTAAAAAAGGAAAAACTTCGTGCAGATAGTGCAAACGAAGCAAAAACAAATTTTCTGGCTAATATGTCCCATGAAATCAGAACGCCGATTAATGCCGTACTTGGAATGAATGAACTTATTTTGCGTGAAAGTAAGGAAAAGGATATAAAACAGTATGCGAAGCATATTGAAGCGGCTGCAAAATCGCTTTTGAGTATTATTAATGATATTTTGGACATTAGCAAAATTGAAGCAGGAAAACTTTCTGTGATTGCAACAGAGTATGATTTTGCAGACGTTGTTTATGAAGTGATTAATATGATTTCCTTTAAGGCTAATGTAAAGGAATTGGAATTTAAGGTGCAGGTGGATGAAAGTATACCATCCAGATTAATAGGTGATGATATACGGCTTCGTCAAATCCTTGTGAATCTTTTAAACAATGCTGTCAAGTATACGCAAAAAGGATCTGTTACTTTAGAAATTGCCCAGATGCCTTCTCCAAAAGAAGGAGTAGCAAGGCTGTTTTTTTAGGTGAAGGATACTGGCATTGGAATTAAGGCAGAAGATATGGAGAAGTTATGTGCTCCATTTGAAAGAATAGAAGAAAAGAGAAACCGAAATATTGAAGGAACCGGTCTTGGGATGAGTATTACCAAGCAGCTCCTTAACTTATTAAATAGTGAGTTGAAAGTATTCAGTATTTATGGCGAAGGATCGGAATTTTCATTTGAATTGAATCAGCAGATTGTAGATGCAGAACCGATAGGCAGACTGGAAGACCATACACAGGTTGTTGTTGTAGGGTATCAGCCGTCTTATGAAGCTTCAAAGGCAAAGATTCTTGTTGTAGATGATAATGAATTAAACCGCAGAGTGTTTACCGGACTTTTAAAGGCAACAAAAATCCAGATTGATGAAGCACAGGATGGAAGAGAATGTCTCAATATGGTTCAGAGTACATACTATGACATTATTTTCATGGATCATATGATGCCGGAGATGGATGGAGTAGAAACTTTCAGAGTGATGAAAGAAATGGAGGATTTTCCTTCTAAGAATACACCAGTGGTTATTTTGACTGCAAATGCTATTGTAGGGGCAAAAGAGAAATATTTAGAAGAAGGATTTACAGCCTTTTTAGAAAAACCGGTTGTTTCTGATAAATTGGAGAATTTGATTGCACAGTTACTGGATCCGGCTTTGATGACAGAGGCAGTTGTAAATAATCTGCCAGAACAAGAATATGAGTTTCCTATGGTGGAAGGTCTTGAGTGGAAGTATGCAAAAACGCATTTGAAAGAGGATGCTATGCTGGTAGAAACAGTCTGTTTTTTTGCAGATTCGCTTATGTATGATGCGGAGGAATTAGAAGAATTGTATGCTGGTATTCAGTCAGCAGAAGGAAGAAAAGCATATCGTATAAAAGTGCATAGCATGAAAAATTCAGCAGCAACCATCGGTATTGTTCCTTTAGCGGGTATGGCAAAGGTATTGGAGGATGCTGCAAGAGAAGACAAGATTTCTATAATAGAGGCACTTACGCCTGTGTTCTTAGAGTATTGGCGTTCGTATAAAGATAAGCTTTTAGTCTTTTCTAAGGTTACAGATGCAGATGGACAGGAAAGTAAAAAAGCAGCAAAAGAATATCGGGCAGAAATTATGGAATTGCTCAAGAGAATAAAATCTGCAGCAGAAGATATGGATATTGATGCACTGGATTCTCTGTGGAATGAATTAGCTCAATATGAATATGAAGATGCTCAGAAGACGTATATAGATGATATTCATAAAGCAGTCATGAATTTTGATGTGGATTTTCTAATGAATGGTGAAAACTTGAATTTCTTTGTATCTGTGGATTAAAACAGAATGATTAATTTTATGAAGGATAAATTGAAAGAACCGATCATATCATCAGACTGACCGGTTCTTTTTTTAACTGAATGCTGAGCGCAAAGTATATAGTAATGAATGTAAAGAATTATTGCTGATCATACTGTTTCACTTCTACAGACTTCTTATCAAAATCAATAAAAATCTGGAAAGCGTAGTTGTCTTCGCTGGTGTCCCATACTTCTACAAACTTCGGAGTTACTTCTATGATGATCTCGGTGTCTTCGTGGGAGTATTTGTTGTAGCTTCCCCATAAATGTTCTTTATAGAGCTTTTCAAAACGGCGGTCTGGTTCGTCTACTACAAGACCTTTGTTTTCAGCGATACCTTCAATCTGAACGCCGCTCCAACATAATGCCACCTGTGGGTTTTGATATAACTGCTGTGTTTTGCGGAAATTTTTATCGGTTTTAAACCATACTTTATTATCATAAAATAAGCAGCTGACATTGCGGACCATAACATAGTCATTTACGGAACTGGCAAGTGCCATGATTTTCCAGTCACCAAGTTTTTCAAACATTAATTCTACAGCCTGTTCAAAGGTTAAGTTCTTATCTACACTGAATTTCATTTGCTTTCTCCAATCTGAATGTCAATTATTGTACTGTTGAAGTATTGTTTTTTTTTGCAAGGGTCGTATTTTCTTCCTGTTCCAGAAGCATCTTTTTCAGTGGAACACTGATTTTTTTATAAACAAGAACCGCAATAATAGAAGATACGCCTCTTGAAATAACATTGAACGGAATAACCGAAAAAGCTACAAAAGTAGGAATGTTGGTAATCATTGGATTCGCAGCGGTACAAATTTCAATGATACCGTCCCAGTTCATGCCATACAGTTTTATGTATGCCGGAAAAATGAGGTAGAGATTTGTAAGAACCGCCATAACGACGCTTACAATACTTCCGATTACTAAACCAATCACAGCCCCTTTTTTCGTTTTATGCTTGCGGTAGTAAAGGATTGCAGGAAGTACATAGCTTAAACTTAAGATAAAATTCTGTACTTCACCGGTAAACATGGAACTGGTTCCCTGGAAGAGAAGCTTCAGTAACAGTTTGATAGTTGTGATGTAAACAGCTCCCAACGGCCCCAATACATAGCCGCCGATCAGTTCCGGAAGAGCAGAGAGGTCAAATTCTGCAAAAGGTGACAGCACCGGAACCCCGAAACTAAAGAACATCAGTACAAATGCGATTGCGCCAAAAAGGCCTGCCACAGTCATGTGGCGAAGTGTTGTTTTTTTCATAAATAAATCCTCCTAGATTGAATTTAGGGATAAAAAAATCCCTAAGTCAAAACTGGATGACTTGGGGAGATAAAAATGCCATACAGCAAAATGGATGACATGATGCCACCCTGAAATCGTCTTTTCCCATCCGGACTTTACCGTCGGTACTGGAATCTCACCAGTTCAGCCTCTTATTGTTATAGATACCCGTCAAACAAGCACTATTTTCAAAAAGAGGGTCATGGACTATACCATCGGTCAGGAATTACACCTTACCCCAAAGACATTTTCGTTTTTACTTGAGACTCAATATAGTACAGCAATATAAATTTGTCAACTCTTTTCTGTGATAAAGCGTTGAATTGTATAAATTTACTAACTTAATGAGAAAATCTCTCTGTTATCCATATTGAATCAAAGTAGAGCATATGATACTATCATGAATGAAAGTTAGTTAAAACTAACCAAAAATTTAAAGGTCGAATCTAAATAGAATGTATCGATCAATACATATCAAATTTATGGAGGAAATATTATGGATAAAGTATATGTAGTTTATTGGTCACAGTCAGGAAATACACAGGCAATGGCAGAAGCAATTGGAAAAGGTGTTACAGCAGCTGGAAAAGAAGCGGCGGTACAATTTGTCAGTGAAACTTCTGTACAAGATTTGAAAAATGTCAAAGGATTTGCTTTGGGATGTCCTGCCATGGGAGCCGAAGTGTTAGAAGAAATGGAAATGGAACCTTTTGTTAGTGAGTTGGAAGGTTTTGTTGCCGGAAAAACGATTGCGCTATTCGGTTCCTATGGTTGGGGAGATGGCCAGTGGATGCGTGACTGGGTTGACAGAATGAGTGATGCAGGTGCAAACATTGTAAACGGAGAAGGATTGATGTGTCATGAAATGCCGGATGAAGATGGTCTTTCTGATTGTGAAAATTTGGGAAGACAGCTTGCAGGTATGTAAACATGATAAAGGGAAATACATTAGAAAAGTATCTCATTGAACATTGTGCACCTACACTTGCGGGAATGAAAAGCGCAGGATTATTCAGCTGCCGCTTTTTTTCCAAGGAAGAAATAGACAGGGAATTGGTTAGATTGAATGAGACATTAAATGAACGCGGCGTATACATGGAATTGATGCTTTATAAGGAAGACTATGCATTGATTTATACCTACCGCAAATCGCATTTAGAGAAGGATTTAAAACAGGAAGGGGTAAAAGAACTGCTTTTATCCTATGGTTATCCACAGGCGGCTAAGTTGGAAGGTCATCTTGTTTGTTTGAAGAAAAGGCTTTGTGAGTGCAACGGCTTTCCCCATGAAATTGGTGTTTTTCTAGGCTATCCATTGGATGATGTAAAAGGCTTTATCCTGAATAAGGGCAGAGATTGTAAATGCTGCGGATTATGGAAAGTCTATTGTAATGAGTGTGAGACAAGAAAATTGTTTGATAAGATACAGAAATGTACCCGGGTTTACTTACAGGTATTTGAAGAAGGAAGAAATCTTACGCAGATGACAGTCTGCGCATAAATAGGAGTTTTAGTAAAGAGGAGTATGCAATGCCTTTTTAGTATGTAATAAAAATGAAATACTTGCAAATTACGAGTGCGTTATGATAGACTATCAATAGTTAGCAAAAACTAACAGTGGTTAGAGGAGACACGCATGAAACAAAAATACGATTGTAATAGAGATTGTTCTACATGTGCATATAATGATAATTCGGATTATCTCCGCCGCACGATGCAGAAAGAAGAAATATACGATAAACTCCGTCAGAATGGATGCCGCATTACCAAGCAGCGTCAGACGTTGATTGATATCATTATTGAAAGAGAGTGCAGCTGCTGTAAGGAGATTTACTATATTGCTTCTAAGAAAATGCCGGAGATTGGATTGGCAACTATTTATCGTATGATCAATGTGTTAGAAGAGGTAGGTGCCATCCGCAGGGAGAATATGTATCGTGTTTGTACACCACAGGAAGATACTACAGCAGATGAGTGTGTAGTTCGTTTGGCAGATGAACAAGTGGTGGAATTGGACAAAGCGGCTTTGCAAAGAATCATAGAGCGGGGCATGGAATCCTGTGGATATTTAAATGCAAAAAATAATAACAAAATAAAAAGTATACTCCTAAAAAGTTGTTCGTCATAATTCAAAAAAGGAAGACTGTCGGTTGTTTTACTGGCAGTTTTCTTTTTTTGTCTTTACTTGCCGATTTGAAAATCAAGCCATCATTTTGATTTAAATGATTATATTTTGTCATTTACCGATGATTGGATGAATGGTAAAGTATAAGTAATAGAACAAAATCGGAGGAAAAAAGGATGAAAGATTTTCATGTAAATAGTACATTTTTATATGTGCTGGCGGTCTGTGTTATCGTGTTTGTTTTGGCACAGTCTGTTTTCTTTTTAGTTCGTGCTTACCGCAGGGGAAAAGAACTGGGGATGAGCAGTCAGAAATTAAGAAAGATTATTGTATCCACCAGTGTATTTACGATTGCACCGGCGGTATCGATTTTAATTGGAATTATAACCTTGTCCAAGTTTTTAGGAATTCCGCTTCCATGGATTCGTATGAGTGTTATTGGAGCGTTGACCTATGAATTACCGGCGGCAACTTCCACAGCTAATGCGCTTGGGATTTCACTTGCAGAAACGATTACGGATCCGACGGTATTTTCTGCCATCGCTTGGGTAATGACATTAGGTATTTTACCAAGCATTATTTTACCGCCAATCCTGATGAAAAAAATTCAGGGTGGTGTGATTAAGATGAAAAACAAGGATGATAAATGGGGAGATCTGTTTATGACTTCCATGTTCCTTGGCATGATTTCAGCTTTTCTAGGTATGGTATTTGCTGATGTCAGAAGCGGTATCGAAGGGTGGATTCCAATTTTTGTTTTATTGGTGTCCGCGGCTCTTATGTTAGTGTGTGGGTTGTTTATCAAGGTATTTAAAATGAAATGGCTGGAGACTTATTCTCTTGCCATCAGCATGGTAGGCGCTATGATTTTTGCGGTGCTGATTGCACCATTATTTAACTAGAAAGGCGGTGTGCATATGAATGATTATATGAAAAAAACAGATTTATATGGAAAAATTTGGGTATGGACCGCTGTTGTTGTAGTTACTCTGGTACCTGCCGCTATTTGTGTTTATTATGATGCGTGGCCGGAAATTACAGCGGTATTAAAAGGTCTTTTAGGGGTAGCTCCGATTTATTGGACTGTTGGTGTAATTGAAGTCATTACCTATACACCAATGTTAGGAACAGGCGGAACATATCTTGCTTTTGTAACAGGTAATCTGACCAGTTTAAAAGCGCCAAGTGCATTAAATGCCATGGAACATGCAGAAGTAAAACCGGGGTCAGAAGAGGGTGAAGTGGTTTCTACCATTGCCATTGCTACTTGTTCCATCGTAACAACACTTGTACTTGTGGTTGGAGTATGTGCTTTGACTGTAATTGCACCGATTTTGGATTCACCAGTATTAGTACCGGCATTTGATAATATTTTACCCGCATTATTTGGCGGACTAGGTGTGGTCTATATTAGTAAAAATTGGAAACTTTCTGTGGCTCCGCTTATTTTTATGATTGCGTTATTCCTTGCAGTACCTTCCCTTGCCGGAAGTGTAGGAGTGTTAGTGCCGGTTGGTGTGTTGATTGCACTTGGATCTGCAAGAATTCTGTATAAAAAAGGATGGGTATAATATGGGCTGGATGATTGCAGGTGTTTTGTTTGGATTGCTTGTTGTACTGATTCTTTTTATCGTAATTCGTGCGCTGTTGTTTGTTCCGAAAAAGCAGGAAATGGTTAAGGCAGAGCCAGTAACGCTCAATGAAGAAAAAATAGTGGCAGATATGGTGGATATGATTCGTTGTAAAACAATATCCGACCGTGACGAAAGTAAGGTTGATCGTCGGGAGTTTGCCAAGTTTGAAGCATTACTAAAAGAACGATTCCCTAATATTCATAAATATTGTACTTTTGAAAAAGTAGGAAAGACCGGCCTTTTATATTACTTAAAAGGAGAATCATCGGATAAGCCATCTGTTTGTATGGCACATTATGATGTGGTTCCGGTGGAAGAAGAAGGCTGGAGCAAACCTGCTTTTGATGGTGTAATTGAAGATGGCTGTATCTGGGGACGAGGTACGCTGGATACAAAGGGTACTCTTTGCGGTGTAGTGGAAGCCTTGGAAATGTTATTAGGTGAAGGTTATCAGCCTAAGCAGGATTTATATCTTTCCTTTTCAGGGGAAGAAGAGATTGATGGAGATACCTGTGCGGATATTGTAACGTATCTTGAAAAAAAGGGTATAAAGCCGGCTCTTGTATTAGATGAAGGTGGAGCGGTTGTAGATAATGTTTTTCCGGGAGTAAAGGAATCCTGTGCCCTTGTGGGTATCGGAGAAAAAGGAAGTGTTAATTTAAACTTTACTTTAGATTCAGAGGGCGGTCATGCGTCTACACCGCCTGTGCACACAATTTTAGGAAAGCTAAGTGAAGCAGTTTGCCAGATTGAAAAGAAACCATTTAAGAGCCAGCTAATAAAGCCGGTTGCGGAAATGTTTGATACCTTGGGCAGACATTCCACTTTTGTATTACGAATTGTTTTTGCAAATTTATGGCTATTTAAACCGGTGTTGGATCTGCTTTGCAAAAAGACTGGTGGTGAGATGAATGCGATGCTTCGTACCACGACAGCAGTCACTAGAATGGAAGGCAGCAAGGCATATAATGTACTGCCGCCAAAGGCTTCTTTTGGGCTTAACATGCGTCTTTTGGGCAATGATACAATTGAATCTGCCATCGAATACCTTAAGAAGATAATTGATAATGATAAGATAAAGGTAGAGGTAGTAAATGGTATGAATCCATCCATATATTCTGATACTTCTTGCGAAGAATGGAATCGGTTGAAGGAGGTAATCGAAGCTACATGGAACGGAGTGATAGTATCTCCATACCTCATGATGGCATGCAGCGATTCCAGACATTACTGCCGGATTACGGACAGGGTGTATCGTTTTTCTGCAATGCGTTTGTCAAAAGAAGAGCGCGGCATGATTCATGGCAATAATGAACGTATTCCAATTGAAACACTGCTTAAGACGGTGGAATTCTATGTGCGGCTGCTTAGAGTACTGTAAGCAATGGAGACATACTGAGACTATGTGGGATTGACTTGAAAGCATAGGTTACTTTTGCGTGAAAGGAAAGTGGAAATGTATCTTGTATCACTATATTTTGATGAAAAAACAGATGCACATATCCGGCAATACATAAATACTGTTGCCAAACGTACTGGTAATACTTATATGCTGGATGGAAAGGTGCCGCCGCATATTACGATTTCTGCTTTTGAAACACGGAATGAAAAACTGGTGGTTGATAGGTTGAATATCTGTATGAACCAGCAGCAGAAAGGACGTGTGCAGTGGGCAGCCGTGGGAGCGTTCTTTCCAAATGTAATTTATATTTCACCGGTGCTAAATGTGTATCTTCATGAATTATCGGTTTCCGTTTATGATACAGTAAAAGGTGTAGAAGATACGATTATCCGCAAATGCTACAAACCTTTTTCATGGCTTCCCCATACCACCATTGCTAAGAAACTGTCACAAGAAGAGATGCGGACGGCATTCATAGTACTTCAGGAATCCTTTGGCATGTTTTCCGGTGATGTGGTAAGGATTGGACTTGCAAAAACGAATCCATATGAAGATATTGTGACGTGGGAGTTAAAATGAGATTGGGTAATGATAAAACAAATTTAATACAACGTGTGAAAAATATTTTAAATTTCCGCAGACCTGTTGCCTGGCTGGTAGTGGGAATGGTTTTACTGTGTGTGATTTTGGTGGTTTGCTTCATGACTAATCCGGTCAACGGTGGATATGGGACTGGAACAACGAAGACAGAGTATAGCGGCGAACAGAATGGTGTAGAGACAAGTGATATTTCAGAGATAGAAAATGATATCCCTGATGTAACAAATGACATGGGCAGTCTGACAGAACTACAGATAGAAGCATTGCAGGAGCCAAAAAATCTGACAGAACCACCGGCACTTTATCTGACGGATCCTTTATCCAGTCTATATAGTGAATTTGCAGTACAGCCGGGAACTTACGAGTGGTCCTATCAGACGGAGGATGGGATGACAGGAATTTCAGCCTGTGGCCTGCATCCTGTTGAAGCCGCTGAATTGGCAAATCGCTTAAATATTCCTGACTATAATGGAATGGAAGATGTAATCTATACCTTTGGGTATTCTGTGATGCCTGACCGCATAGAAATAGAAGAATATGGAATCTGGGCCATGGGTAATGCGGAAGCAGAAGCTTTGGAAGAAAAAGTTCTTGGAGGAGATATGTATGTTCCTCTAAAACAAAATCGCATTTATGCAATTCGTGCCATGTGGGATGATAGTAAAATGGAGGAACGAGGATTTTATGGGAATGCGTATTATACAGTAGTTACAGGCGAGAACCCACAGACTCCCCAAATTGATCTTAGCGGGCAGGAGCCTTTCACAGAAGAGGTGAACACATTGGACGGTGTTACCATGTATATGAAAAAATATAGTTCTACAGAAGGTGATGTGGAAATCCGTAATAAGTATGGCAAAGAACTACAATATGGGGATTGGTATGATATTCAAATTCAGCAGGATGAAGAGTGGTACAGCCTGCCTTTGATTATTGATAATGCTGGTTATCATGATATTGCCTACCCTGTACAGGATCAGACCACATCCGTATGGGAGGTTAACTGGAGTTATTTTTATGGAGAACTTCCAGAAGGCAAGTATCGTATTATCAAGGATATTCTTGATATACGTGAACCAGGAGATTATACGAAGTACTACCTAGCGGCAGAGTTTGATATTATGTAGTATATCAAATTAGGGGATAATAATCTGGTAAATCTTGAAGTTGGCAAGGCGTTTGTCCGACCAAATCAAAGAAGTTTTTATATTAGTCGGGTCAGGAAAAATGTCAGACCGGCTAATATAAAGAGATAAATGATTTAGTCGGGAGAAAAAGTAATTATAATCCAACTAAATTATAAAATGAAAATGAACGGATTAGTCGGGAGAAAAGGCATATTTAATCCGACTAAACAATTGATAAAGCAATTTAGTGGGATAAAAGAAATAAAATATCCCGACTAAACAAATAAAAAACTAAAATAGTCGGGTAGACAGGTAAAAAACTCTGACTAAATTGTAAAAGTACTTTTATTAGTGGGTAACTGGAGAACTATTCATTTATAGAACTAAACCAAGCAATTATATAAATTCCAATTTATAGATAATAAACATACTTTACAATAAAAAAACAAGCCGTCCACTTAAAAATGAATGGACGGCTTTTGTGTCCAATAAGATGGCTTGCTAAGCGTGACATCGTTTGGTATGGAATTTCTGCTTATGATAGATTATTCCCTTAAAGCACACACATCAATCCACCCCAAAGACCGTGAGGTCTGCACTAATTCCTCAATGGAAAGTTCTACGGCGCTTTGGCTGTTGCCTGCTGCCGGATATACGGTCTCAAAACGCTGCAATGATACATCTAAATAAACTGGAATAGTTGGATCAATGGCAAACGGACAGACACCACCTGGCGCATGTCCGATCAGTTCTTCAACCTGTTCGCGGGGAATCATCTTTGCTTTCTGCTGGAAATGTGCTTTGTATTTTTTGTTATCAATTTTAGCATCACCAGCGGTTACTATAATCACAGGCTTCTCATCCTGAATAAATGACATGGTCTTTGCGATTAACTCTGGTGCACATCCTAAAGCAATGGCAGCTTCCTCAACAGTAGCAGTGGTTTGTTCGAATTCATGAACTTTATCACCCATTCCCATTTCTTCAAAATAATTTCTAACTCTTTCTATGGACATGAAAATTTCCTCCTTTATATCTCAAAACATTATATCCTTAAAAAATAGTTTCGTAAACAGATGAAAAAGAAAGTGCTGCATATCATATCACTCACCCTGAATTGTAAATCGAAATGCAACCCTTTCGATTTCAATCAAGTATAAATTA
>CAZHGE010000050.1:0-21606 GCA_964531805.1 uncultured Lachnospiraceae bacterium | reverse complement strand
GCGCGCCAGATTGTGGCTCTGGAGGCCCAGGGTTCGAATCCCTGTATCCACCCTGGTGTCAAGCCAATAATGGGCTATCGCCAAGCGGTAAGGCACAGCACTTTGACTGCTGCAGACGTTGGTTCGAATCCAACTAGCCCAGTTAAAGCAGCAACTTCTATGGGACACTAGCTCAGTCGGTAGAGCACCTGACTTTTAATCAGGTTGTCGGGGGTTCGAATCCCCCGTGTCTCAGCAAAACAGTATCGAATTTTCGGTACTGTTTTTTTTGTCCAATAAGATGGCTCGCGAAGCATGGCATCGTTTGGTGCTTATTTCATAGGAAAAGAATAAATTCCTATTATTTCGTAATTTTTTCCTTGCGATTCCAAAAACTATGGTGTATAGTGAGGGCGTTGTGTGCAGAAGAATTTAAAGAATTGTGTATGCTGTATACAAAAATAAAAAGGGGAATACACTGAAACAAAGCGTATTCAGTAGAATGGAGAAGAGATGGCAAAGTATTTAGTAATTGTGGAATCACCAGCAAAAGTGAAGACCATTCAGAAGTTCCTGGGTGCGAACTATACGGTTGCTGCCAGCAACGGGCATGTGCGCGATCTGCCAAAGAGTACACTGGGCGTTGATGTGGAACATGATTATGAACCAAAGTATATTACCATCAGGGGGAAAGGTGATATTTTAGCAAAACTTCGAAAAGAAGTGAAAAAAGCTGAAAAAATATATCTTGCAACTGACCCTGACCGTGAGGGAGAAGCAATTTCCTATCATTTATACCATGCACTGAAATTAGAAGACAAAAAGGTGTATCGTATTACGTTTAATGAGATTACAAAGAATGCGGTAAAAGAATCTTTGAAAAATGCCCGTGAGATTGATATGGATTTAGTAGATGCACAGCAGGCGAGAAGATGTCTGGATAGAATGGTAGGTTACCGTATTTCTCCTGTTTTGTGGGCAAAAGTAAAAAGAGGGTTAAGTGCTGGCCGTGTGCAGTCAGTTGCACTTCGCATTATTTGTGATCGAGAAGATGAAATTGCGGCATTTATTCCACAGGAGTATTGGACTTTGGAAGCACAGCTTAAGATGCAGGGGGATAAAAAAGCCTTTACTGCAAAATATACTGGTTCTGATGAAAAGAAAGAACTGAATTCAAAAGAAGAAGTAGATGCAGTAATGAAGCAGCTGCAGTCGGGGACTTATCAGGTATCGGATGTAAAGAGTGGAACCCGAACAAAAAAAGCGCCCCTTCCATTTACAACATCTACTCTGCAGCAGGAAGCCAGCAAGGTTTTGAATTATTCTACTCAGAAAACAATGCGTCTTGCACAGCAGTTATATGAAGGTGTGGATATCAAAGGAAGTGGTACAGTGGGTATTATCACTTATCTTCGTACGGATTCCACCAGAGTATCGGAAGAAGCAGAAAGTCTGGCAAAGGATTATATTGCTCAGGCTTATGGAGATAAATATACAGCGGAATTGTCAGATACAAAAAAGAGCGGCAAAAAGATTCAGGATGCGCATGAAGCAATCCGTCCTACGGATATTACCAGAACACCGGCATCTATTAAGGAATCGCTTTCCCGGGATCAGTTCCGTTTATATCAGTTGATTTGGAAACGTTTTACAGCAAGTCGTATGGCAGCAGCTGAATATGAGACGCTTTCAGTAAAAGTGGAATGCAATGGACATAAATTCAGCGCAGCGACCAGTAAAGTGGTATTTGATGGATTTATGAGCGTTTATATGGAAGATGATGATGAAAAGACAACTGGCAGTACCACTTTAAAACAGATGGAGCCGGGTATGGTATTGCAGCAGGAGAGTTTAGAGCCAAAGCAGCATTTTACCCAGCCGCAGCCACATTATACAGAAGCATCATTAGTACGTGCGTTGGAAGAATTGGGAATTGGCCGTCCGAGTACGTATGCACCAACCATTACCACTATTTTGGCTAGAAGATATATTGTAAAAGAAAATAAAAATCTTTATGTAACAGAACTGGGTGAAATTGTAAACCAGATTATGAAAGAAGCATTTCCAACGATCGTAGATGTGAATTTTACGGCGACAATGGAAGCTTTACTGGATGCGATTGAGTCCGGTGATGTGGCATGGAAGACGGTTATCTCCAATTTCTATCCGGATTTGGATGAAGCAGTAAATAATGCGGAAAAAGAATTGGAAAAAGTAGAGATTCGTGATGAGGTTTCGGAAGAAAACTGTCCGGTTTGCGGGAAACCAATGTTGATTAAATATGGTCCGCATGGAAGATTTTTGGCCTGCAGCGGGTTCCCGGACTGTCGTTCTACACTGCCATATTATGAAAAGATTGGTGTGGAGTGTCCGCAGTGCGGAAAGGATATTGTTTTAAAGAAGTCTAAAAAAGGAAGAAAATATTATGGCTGTATCAATAATCCGGAATGCGATTTTATGGTATGGCAGAAACCTTCCAAAGAAACTTGCCCACAGTGTGGTTCTTTGCTGTTGGAAAAAGGAAATAAACTTTTGTGCATGAATGAACAGTGCGGTTATGTAAAATAAGGAAATGCTGGACATCTGATTTGTGGGTGTCCGGCTTTTTTTATTGGCTAATTATCTGAAAATTCAAGTGAAAAAAGAAAATTTTCTTGATATAGTCAGATAAAAATGGTACACTATATCTATATTTTGGAGGTATTGCAGATGAGTAGTGTACAATTACTAGATAAAACTAGAAAAATCGGTAAACTTTTGCATAACAATAATTCCAGTAAAGTAGTATTTAACGATATTTGCAGTGTTATGCAGGAAATACTAAAAAGTAATGTCCTGGTAATCAGCCGTAAGGGGAAAGTTCTTGGCGTGGATCACAATTCTGATGTGGAAATTATTCAGGAACTAATTAAGGATAAAGTGGGTGGCTTTATTGATATGATGCTGAATGAGCGTATGCTGTCTGTTTTATCTACAAAGGAAAATGTGAATTTAGAGACACTTGGCTTTGAGAATACGGATGTGAAGCGGTTTACCGCTATTATCGCACCGATTGAGATTGCAGGGGAACGCCTGGGTACTTTGTTTGTGTACAAGGCGGGACAATTGTATGATATTGATGATATTATTCTTTGCGAATATGGTTCTACAGTTGTTGGACTTGAGATGCTGCGTGCGGTAAATGAAGAAAGTGCAGAAGAAACCCGTAAACTTAACGTGGTAAAATCAGCAATATCCACCTTGTCATATTCAGAAATGGAAGCCATTGTGCATATCTTTGATGAATTAAATGGTATGGAAGGTATTTTGGTTGCCAGCAAGATTGCAGACCGTGTAGGAATTACTAGAAGTGTGATTGTAAATGCACTGCGTAAGTTTGAAAGCGCTGGTGTGATCGAATCCCGGTCTTCTGGTATGAAAGGAACCTATATTAAGGTGCTTAATGATGTGGTCTTTGAACAGATTGATTTAATCCGGGCGGAGATTATGTCTAAATAGGAATGATAATAATAATCTGTCAATTGAGTGAAGAAGTACACGATGACAGACAACAACAGAATATGGGAATGGATTGAACGAGAAAAAAAGATTTTCTCATGAGAAAACGGAATTTCCAGTATAAATAAAAGGACTTATTGTAGGAAAACAATAGGTCCTTTAGTACTGTTTTTCGACGTTTATCTTGTAATTTTTTCATATTTCTTTATAATGGAATAAGGTATAGTCGCGTGTACTATGCGAAGGAGGTTCATATGTTTTCATCAAACGCATTTGATTATATTAATGTATTAGATAAAGCAGCGGATGCATCATGGAAAAGACATGAGTTGATTTCGAATAATATTGCCAATCAGAGCACACCTGGTTACAAACGTCAGGATATTGATTTCGAAGGGCAGTTACAGAGAGCGTTGCGTAATTCACGTTATAAATCTGTGGATGAGAAGGTTTCCAATCTGAAATTGAGTCGTTTGGAAGGACGACAGTATACGGATTACGGCGATTATTCCTATCGTTTGGATGAGAACAATGTAGATCCTGAGATGGAGCAGGTATATCTTGCGGCCAATCAGATGAAATATGAAGGTTTGATGAATTCGCTTACAACGGAGTTTACAAATTTGAAGAGCGTTATGAAATAGGAGGAATAGACGATGGGAATGTTTGATACTTTTAGTGTAAATGCGTCAGGTTTAACAGCACAGCGTTACCGTATGGATATTATTTCACAGAACGTTGCCAATGCCAATACAACGAGAACAGAGGACGGCACACCTTATGTACGTCAGATTGTTACTTTTTCTGAAAAAGAAGGTAAATACCCAGCAAGCTTTTCTTCCATCTTTGGTGAGAGAACAAGCCGTTTTCAGGCAAATGGTGTAAAAGTAAGTGGTACATACGATGATAAATCAACGGAAGGGAATATGGTGTATGATCCATCCCATCCAGATGCAGATGAGAATGGATATGTTACTTATCCAAATGTAAATATCATCACGGAAATGACGAACTTAATTGATGCCAGCAGAGCATATGAAGCCAACGCGACAGCATTTGATTCCTATAAAGCAATGGCAATGAAAGGTCTGCAAATGGGCCAGTAATGTATTTGGCCTATATCTACATAGATAGTCTGTGATGCAGGCATTGTGAGTAAGACAGATTAGAAAGGTACGGATATACAATGGATATTACATCGTTATACAATATATCTTCCGGTGCGGTAAAGGAAGCTGCAGGTCAGCAGCTTGCTGCCAGCAATGTGACACGCACACCGGAGTCCGAAGAATTTGGTTCTTTTTTAACAACGGCAATGGAGAACTTAAATACAACGAATGCATTATTATCGGATGCGGAAAATGAAGAATTAAAACTTGCCATGGGAGAAACGGACAATACCCACGATCTTACAATCGCATTGGGCAAAGCTTCTACTGCATTATCGTACACGGTAGCGGTAAGAGATAAAATATTAGAAGCTTATAAGGAATTAATGCAGATTCAGATTTAAATTCTTAGAAGGGTATTGTACATACAATAGGTTTTCATGAATATAGATGGAAACAGGGGATTATAGTCATGGTTGACAATTTGAAAGAAATACCGAAGAAATTAGTGGAGTGGTGGAACAAATTCACTTCCAAACAAAAGACAATGATTATTTCAGCAGCTGCTGGTATATTAGTAGCTTTTGCTGTTGTAATATGGATTGTTTCGCAACCGCAGTATGAAGTTTTGGTTACTTGTGAGACGACAAAAGAGGCGGCAGAAATTACAGAATTGTTAGAGGAAGAATACGATTATAAGACATCGGAAGATGGTTATATTGTATACGTGCTCAAAGATCAGATTTCTCAAGCCAGACTTTTACTGGGTGCCAATAATATTCCATCCGATGCGTATAGTATTGACAATGTGACCAGTGGTGGAATGGGAACCACGGAAGCGGATAAACAGAAACGTTATAAATTATATCAGGAAAGCCAGTTAGAAGCAGACTTAAAGAGCATGGACAATGTAGCGAGTGCGACTGTTAAGTTAAGTATTCCGGAAAGTACTGGCACATTGATTGAAAAAGAAGAAGATTCATCTGCTGCTATTATGATTACTCCGGATGGAGAATTTACGGCAGATCATGCGGCGACAGTTGCACAGTTTGTTAGAACTTCGCTTGGTAATGAAGAAATTAAAAACATTACCATTATTGACAACGAAGGTAATCTGTTATTTGCAGGTGATGAGAATTATTCAGTAACGGGTAATGCTACAAGCCAGCTCAATGTAAAGCAGCAGACAGAAATTGCTTTGCAGAGTGAAGTGAAGAGAGTTTTACTTGGAACAAATGAGTTTGATTTAATTGAGGTTCGACCAAATCTGACCCTCGATTTTTCAACAACAGAAACTGTACAACACGATTACACACCGGCAGAAGGTCAGACACAGGGTGTGTTAAGTCATGAAGAATTATACAATGCCGAGTCTACTGGAGGAACCACAGGTGTTCCTGGAACAGATTCCAACGGTGAAGACGGTACTACATATGTAATTGAAGATGGAGATACCAGCAGTTCTACGGTAACGGAGGAAGTGCGTGATTATCTTCCAAATGAAAAAGTAACCAAAAAAACGACTCCGGCAGGTGTTGTGATATATGATCAGTCATCTCTTTCTATTTCCGCAATTCGTTACAAGGTGTTGAAAGAGGAAGATGCCAAGGCACAAGGCTTATTAGATGGTGTTTCATGGGATGAATATAAGCTTGCCAATGCGGAACGAACAAAGTTAGAAGTTGACGAGGACCTTGTCTTAATGGCGGCAAATGCTTCCGGTATTGATGCGGAGGATATTACATTTGTTGCTTATGAAGAACCGATGTTCATTGATAAGGCGGCTCTTGAAGTAGAACCATCCAGTGTTGCTCAGGTTGTTTTAATTATTGTAATTTTAGCGCTTCTTGCATTTGTAATTTTAAGAAGTATGAGAGGCGAGAAGATAGAAGAAGTAGAAGAAGAACTTTCTGTAGAAAGTCTCTTACAGTCTACGCCGGAGACCGAACTGGAAAGCATCGAATTGGAAACAAAATCCGAGACACGCAAGTTGATCGAAAAATTCGTGGAAGAAAATCCAGAAGCTGCAGCGCTTTTGCTGCGTAACTGGTTAAACGAAGATTGGAGTTAACAATGGCACGATTTGGTGATGAGAAATTAACGGGCTTGCAAAAGTCTGCTGTCCTATTAATCACATTGGGACCAGAGAAGTCCGCGTCCATTTTTAAACACTTAAAAGAAGAAGAAATCGAAGAGTTAACACTTGAGATTGCAAATACAAGAAGTATTACTCCGCAGCTTAAAGACGAAGTAGTCAATGAATTTTATCAGGTATGTCTTGCCCAGCAGTACATTGCAGAAGGCGGTATCGGATATGCAAAGGAATTGCTGGAAAAAGCACTTGGTACCGAAAAAGCATTGGATGTTATTGGCAAACTGACGGCTTCATTACAGGTAAAACCATTCGAGTTTATCCGTAAAACAGAACCGTCGCAGCTGCTTAACTTTATTATGGATGAGCATCCGCAGACAATCGCTCTTATTTTGGCATATTTGTCACCACAGCAGGCGTCTATTATAATTGCTTCTCTTCCGCAGGAAAGACAGGCAGATGTTGCTAAGCGTGTGGCTATGATGGATCGAACAAGTCCGGATGTTATTAAGGAAGTGGAGAAAATTTTGGAATCCAAACTGGCATCTTTGGTCAATCAGGATTACACCATTATCGGTGGTGTGGATCAGGTTGTCGAGATTTTAAATGCAGTAGACCGTGGTACAGAAAAACATATCATGGAAACTTTGGAAATCGAAGAACCGGAATTGGCAGACGAGATCCGCAAGAAGATGTTCGTATTCGAAGATATCCTGCTGCTTGATGACCGTGCTATCCAGCGTGTGCTTCATGATGTTGATAATAATGACCTTGCATTGGCACTCAAAGGAAGCAACGAACAGGTTCAGACTGCTATTTTCAACAACCTGTCAAAACGTCTTGCTGCTATGATCAAGGAAGATATGGAATTTATGGGCCCGGTTCGTATGAAGGACGTAGAAGAGGCTCAGCAGAAGATTGTAAATATTATCAGAAAGCTGGAAGACTCAGCAGAAATCGTAATTTCCAGAGGTGGAGGAGACGAAATCATTGTCTAGTAATTTGTTTAAATCCTATTATTTGAATAGAAATACTGATAATGCCCGCATAATTAATTCAAATGAGATGATTGCACAGAAACTGGAGCGGATACGGATGGTAATGCCGGAAACTGATCCGGGCAATGGTGGCTTTCAACCAGTGAATCTATTTGAGGAAAGTAGTGTAATTGATCCGGCTGATATGCTTAGTGCAGATTATGTTCCGGGAGAAGAGGGAGGATTCCCTTCTTCGGTTATCAAGGCATCAGATTTTGAACAAGAGATGCCGCAGGAACCAGTCTATGAAGGTCCAACGCCGGAAGAATTGATTGCACAGGCACAACAAGAAATTGAAATCATGCGCACCAATGCCATGAGCGATCTGGAATCCGTTCGTATCAGCACAATTAGTTCTGCACAGGCTCAGGGATATGAAGAAGGTAGAAAACAGGCAATGCAGGAATTAGAAAATATGCGTCAGGATATAGAAGTAGAGCGTATGCGCCTGCAGGCTGCTTATGAACAACAGATAGATGAACTGGAGCCATTGTTTATCAAGACCTTGACGGGAATTTATGAAAAGGTTTTTGAGGTTGGACTGGATAACCAGCAGGAAATTATCGTGAATCTTCTTCGTAATACAATGAAGAAATTAGATGGCTGCAAAAATTTCTTAGTACATGTGAGTGCGGCTGATTATCAGTATGTAAAAGAACATAAAGAAGAGTTGCTGTCCGATTCTTCACAGGAAGGAACAGTAATTGATATAGTAGAAGATAGTATGATTCGTGAAAATGAATGTACCATCGAAACGATGAACGGTATTTATGACTGTGGCATCGGAACGCAGTTAAAAGAACTGCGTAATAAATTAACGTTGTTGTCTTATGATGGACGACAGGAAAGTTAGGTGAAAGACTTGGATGCATTGAAGATTCGTTTTGAGAAGTATGAGAAAATTGCAGAAGAGTCTTTTTTTGCGAAAAAAGGTAAGATTGTAAATGTGGTCGGTCTTTCCATAGAATCCGCAGGTCCGGATTCGAAATTAGGGGATGTATGTTATATCTATCCGGAAGATAAGACCAAAAAGCCAATCATGGCAGAAGTGGTTGGATTTAAAGAAGGAAAAACACAGTTGATGCCGTATGATTTAACGGATGGCATCGGCATTGGAAATATTGTAGAAAATACAGGTCATCCATTAAGTGTTAGAGTAAGCGATGAACTTTTGGGAATGACTTTGGATGGTTTGGGACGTATTACGGTTGGCAGTGAACTGACTACGGGGACAAACTATCCTGTGGAAGCCCTGCCGCCTGATCCAATGAGCCGTACGATTATAGATGAGGTACTTCCTTTAGGGGTAAAAGCAGTTGATGGCCTTCTTACTATTGGAAAAGGCCAGCGAATTGGTATCTTTGCTGGTTCTGGTGTTGGTAAGTCTACCTTAATGGGGATGTTCGCGCGTAATACAAAAGCGGATATCAATGTCATTGCCCTGATTGGAGAACGAGGCAGGGAAGTGCGTGAATTTATTGAGCGTGACCTGGGTGAAGAAGGTATGCGCCGGTCGGTGGTTGTGGTTGCCACTTCCGATAGAACGGCTTTAGAGCGTAATAAAGCGGCGAAGACTGCAACTGCAATTGCAGAATATTTCAGGGATCAGGGAAAAGATGTTCTTCTTATGATGGACTCCTTGACACGTTTTTCCATGGCACAGAGAGAAATTGGCCTTGCGAATGGAGAACCGCCGGTATCACGTGGGTATCCGCCAAGTGTATATTCAGAAATGCCAAAACTTTTAGAGCGTGCAGGACGTGCTTCCAAGGGATCTATTACAGGGCTTTATACAGTCCTTGTAGATGGTGACGATTTCAACGAGCCAATTACAGATACAGCACGAAGTATTTTGGATGGACATATCATGTTAAGCCGTAAGTTGGGACATAAAAATCATTATCCGGCGATTGATGTGTTGCAGAGTATTTCGCGTTGTATGAGTCAGATTGTAACAAGGGAGCATAAAGCGGCCAGCGGCAAACTTAAGAATGTACTGGCAACTTATAATGAATCAGAAGATTTAATCAATATCGGTGCTTATAAGCGTGGAAGCAATAAAAATATTGATTATGCAATTGATAAGATCGATGAAGTCAATGATTTCCTGATGCAGGATGTGGATGCTAAATTTGATTTTGAGGAATCATTGCAGTTGATGGAACGCATTTTCGAGGCGTAAGTACAGGATTTGACATATGGCAAAATTCAAATACCGGATGCAGAATATTCTGGATATTAAACAGAAGTTAGAAGAAGCTGCAAAGATGGAGTTTGCAGAGGCAAATGCCCGTGTGATGGAAGAGGAAGAAAAACTATCTGCTCTTCACGGAAGACGCAGGGCATATGAAGCAGAAGGTAAACTGCTTCGTAAACAGCAGATGCATGTTCCGGATATAAAAAATAACATACAGGCTCTTGATATTTTGAGGGATATGATAAAAGACCAGAAAAAAGAAGTGGAGAGAGCGAAGGAAATTCAGGAAGAAAAGCGATTAGCACTGCAGAGTGCAATGCAGGAGCGCAAGACACAGGAAAAACTGTATGAAAATGCTTTTGCAGAGTTTATGCAGGAGGAAAATGCCAGAGAGGGCAGGGAAGTGGATGAACTGACCAGTTACAAATATGGCATAAAAAGCAGATTAGAAAACAATCAGTACGAGGTGGATCATGGCTGATAGAGGAATGATGCCGGGCGGAGTAGATGAAGCTGCTAAGCTGAAAGAAGAAAAGAAGCGGTTTAAAGAAGAACAGAAAAACCAAAAGAAAAAACAAGCCCAGCAGAAAAAGGAAGCGAAGAAAAAGGCAAAAGAGATTGCCGCAAGAGAAGCTGAAATTGCAGATGAAGAAGATGGAACAGGACCTGTTGTGCTGACAACACTTGTAATTGTGCTGGTATGGGTCGGTATTATCTGTGCACTCATTAAATTAGATGTTGGAGGATTTGGCTCGGGTGTCATTGCTCCAATTATTAAGAATGTGCCAGTTTTGAATCTGATTCTTCCAGATGAATCTACGGGAAGTGCAAGCGTGGATGAAAATGGAGAAGAAGTGGACGTTGGCGGTTATTCTTCTCTCAAGGAAGCAGTAGCAGAAATTGAAGATTTGGAAGATGAACTGATTGATTATCAGGAAGAATTAAATGCAAAAAATGAACGTATTTTAGCATTGGAAGAAGAAATTAAACGTTTGGAAACCTTTGAAGACATGCAGGTGGAATTTGAGCGTATTAAAACGGAATTCTATAATGAAGTAGTCTATTCAGAAAAAGGGCCGGGAGAAGAGGCGTATCAGAAATATTATGAATCCATGGACCCGGCAACTGCAGAGGTATTATATAAACAGGTTGTCTCCCAAACAGAAGAAAATGCTGAAATAGAAGCATATGCACAGGCATATTCAGAGATGAAACCGAAACAAGCGGCTGGTATTTTTGAAGAAATGACAGATAATCTGGATTTAGCGGCACGTATTTTAGGAGAAATGGAAGCGGATGAGAGAGGCGCTATTTTAGGTGTTATGGACCCTGAAGTGGCAGCAAAACTTACCAAAATTATGGAGCCGGACTCTTAAGTAAAACTGATATTTCTCCGATAAATATATAGAGGCAGTCCATCTTGATGCAGAAAATGAATTCCTGCTTAGGTGGATTCCTTAAGAACCTTGACAAGTGAAGAAAGGAGGATGATGGATGACAACATCAAAAGTAACACAGATTGGTCTGTATGCAGGAACACCACAGACGGCTGGCCAGGTAAAGAACAACCAGTCAGATGAATTTTCTAAGATTTTTGCATCTCAGTCAACTCAGACAGAAAATAGAACTGAGACAAAGACAGAGAATGTAGAAGATACGGGAAAAGTGGAAAATGTATCTGAAACAAAGGAAAATTCTTCTGTAAATGAAAACACAAATGTGGAAGAGACAGAAGAAAATAAAAATGTAGCAGAGACAGAAAACACAGAAGAATCAGTAGAAAATGTGGATGAAGAAGAACTGGATACAGAAAAAGTGATGGAAGCCATTACGGAGATTATGGCGACCATTCAGAATGTACTGGGAGTAACTCCAGAGGAACTTAAAAGTGCATTAGAAGAACTGGGACTTTCTGTAGAAGATTTATTAAATATGGATATGATTCCCAAAATTGTAGTAGCCCTTACAGAAGGTGCAGATGAACTGTCGGTTATGACAAATGAAGAACTGTTTGCAAACATTCAGGAGATTACCACAAAGGTTGAAGGTTTGTTAAAAGATCTTTCAAAAGAACTGAATATTGCACCGGAAAACATAAGGGAAATGCTGCAGAATATGTCACAGGCTGAGGTGGCAGAAGTAGAAGAAACGGTACAAACGGTAAAAACAGATGATATGGCAGAAATTCCTACCATGGAGGAAAGCAGAGTTCAGGTATCTGTAGAAAGAGCAGAAACCGCTAAGAGTTCAGATGATGGCAGACAAGGTGCAGATACTGGTTCTAATCAGCAGATGACATTTGCACAGACTGTTGTGGATCAGATTGAACAGGCAGTAGCCAAGACAGAAACTACATATACATCTTATTCTACGACACAAAACATTATGAATCAGATTCAGGATGTGATTAAGGTAATCCAGACACAGGATCTTACTGAAATGGAATTACAGTTACATCCGGCAACACTTGGCAATGTAAGAGTGCAGCTTTCGGTAACAGAAGGTGTTTTAACTGCTACTTTTACAACAGAAAATGAAGCAGTAAGAGCTGCATTAGAATCCCAGATTCTTATTTTAAAACAGAATTTTGAAGAACAGGGAATCAAAGTAGAAGCGGTAGAAGTAACCGTGGCCAGTCACGCGTTTGAACGTAATCTTGACAGCAGTGAAAATGGTGCTGGAGAAGAACAGACTCCGGAAAAGAAAAAATCCGGCAGAAGAATTTCTCTTACAGAACTAATGAACGAAGTGGAAGAGGAAGAATTTTCTGATGAAGACCGCATTGTAGCGGAAATGATGAGACAGAATGGAAATACAGTAGATTACACTGTATAGAAAGGAGACATATGAGTACAATTGCAAATGTTGTAAACGGCATGATTACCAATCAGACCGATGTGAACGATAAGACATCAGAAGTAAAAGACAGTAACAGCAGTCTTGATAAGGATGCCTTTTTACAGCTTCTTGTAGCACAGATGAAGTACCAGGATCCATTAGAACCTACTTCTAATACAGAATATATTTCACAGCTTGCAACCTTCTCAGAATTGGAAGAAATGCAGAACGTAAGTGCTTCAGTAGAAATGCAGAGAGCAAACAATCTGGTTGGACAGTATGTTTTTGTGAAGACTGACAATGGATTCAAAGAAGGTATGGTTGACTATGTAGTTTATCAGGGTGGAAAAGTATATCTTTCTGTGAATGAAGAATTGTATAATCTGGATGATTTGGATACAGTAGCAGATTCTGAATACTTATTAGCTACTCGCCTCGCGGAAAGTTTTGCAAGTGAAGTAAATAAACTTCCGGATAAAAAGTACTTTACTGTGGATGATCTGGATGAAGTAGAAGATTTGATTAAGGTATATGATAGTATGTCATCTTACCAGCAGAGTTATGTTTCAGATGAAACATTGAAAATTTTCAAAGAATATTTGGAACTGTATAATTCTATGAAACCTTCAGAAGAGGAGACAGAAGAAGGGGATTCAGTAGAAGGCAGTGGCTCAAATGATGAAGCAGCAGGTAATGATACAACAGTTGAGTAATCTGGATTTTACATGAGAAAGGTGTGGTGATTGAATGAATATTCAGAGAAATCAATTCCTTTCCATTGAACAACTCACAGACACTTACTTACAGGAATCAAAAAAGATACAGCGTACAGGTAATGAAAATGCGATATCTTTTGGTCAGATCCTGGAAGATAAAAGCAGAACCTTTACACAGGGAAGTGTACTGAAGTTTTCGAAACATGCAGCCAACCGCTTAAATACCCGCAATATCGAATTGTCCGATGAACAGGTAACCAGATTGCAGGATGGTTGTCAAAAAGCGAATGCGAAAGGAATCAAAGATTCATTGGTAATCGTGGATGAATTAGCATTTATTGTGAATATTCCAAGTAGTACGGTTGTAACAGCAATGGATCAAAATGAAACAAGTGAAAATATTTTTACAAATATAGACGGAGCCGTAATCGTATAGCCGGACCTTTAGGAGGCTTAAAGTTCCTGACTGACAGAGGGAACAATCGGAACCGCAGAAAACAGGAGGTCATTTCATTATGATGAGATCAATGTACTCCGGCGTTGCCGGATTAAAAACCCATCAGACAAAGATGGACGTTATCGGTAATAATATTGCCAACGTAAATACAGTAGCATACAAATCACAGTCTGTAACATTTTCTGAATTGATGTATCAGACAACACAGAATGCATCTGGTGCAAATGCTTTAACAGGTACAGCTGGTATCAATGCAAGACAGATTGGTCTTGGTGTAAAAATGGGTGCAATCAATACAGCAATTTCTACGGAAGGTGCAACACAGACAACAAATAACCCATTTGATATCCGTATCACAGGTGATTCCTTCTTTATCGTAAGTAACGGTACAGATACTTTCTTCACACGTGATGGTTCTTTCTATGTAGACGGTGCTGGTAACCTGGCTATGACAAGTAACGGTTATAACGTTATGGGATGGCAGGTGGATCCGGAAACTATGGATATTAAAAAAGAAACGGTTTCTGCACTTCGCGTTATGAGCCCTGAAAACATGACATATCCGCCAGAAGCAACAACAAAGGCCTATGTAGCCGGTATTTTGGATCAGAATGATACCGATGTACATAGTTCATCTGGTAAGACTATGAACTTACAGTTTTATGATAACTTAGGTTATAGTTATACTGCTAAGATGGTTATTCGTGATGCAGGCCAGGTACCTGGTTCTGATACACAGAAGTATACAGTAGAATTATCTAAGATTTTAGATTCTAATAATGAAGAGATTAATATTGAACAGGTAGCCTTTGGTGGTGGAACAAATGTAGAGGGTGATTATACAACGGGTGTAAAATCACCATATCAGTGGCAGGCAGACGGAACTTTAATTAATACAGTGGATACAGCCAATAATCCGCTTTATACGGCTGGCACAGCACCAACAGCTGATCAGTGGAATATTATCGCAACAGCATATGGCGTGGATTCAACAGATCCCAATGCATTGGCAACTTTTAAATCTTCATTGGTAAAAATGGATATTAACGGGACACCTACATCCATTACATTTGAGCAACTTCTTACCAATGCACAGGTGGGAACTGATGCAGGTGGTAATGCAGTAACAGCATTACAGGCAGTATATGGAGCAGGTGCAGCGACAGATAGTTTGCAGAGTATTCCGTTCAATGCCAAGAAATTATTTGGAACAGTAGAACTTACTTTTGATGCAAAAACAGGTAAATTCAATTCCATTGATGGCGGCGACAGTGTAACATTAGCATTAGAAGCAATTGATCCGGATGGACGTTTTGCAGATATTCAGGTAGATTTTACGAATACAACCATGTACAATAATGCAGGTGTATCTACTATTACTGCAACAAATGGTGATACAAAGGGACTTGGATCAGGACGTAAGTTAGGACAGATGTCTGGTATCTCTATTTCTAACGATGGTAGAATTTATGCGTCTTATGACAATGGTCAGTCTAAGCTGTTAGGACAGATTGCAGTAGCACAGTTTAGCAATGCATCCGGTCTTGAAAAAGATGGTGATAACTTGTACAAGGCAACACAGAACTCTGGTGATTTCGATGGTATTGGTCAGGATATTATGGCAGACGGTGGTTATATGACAACAGGTGTTTTGGAAATGAGTAACGTAGACCTTTCTTCAGAATTTACGGAAATGATCACAACTCAGCGTGGTTTCCAGGCAAACAGCCGTATTATTACAGTATCCGATACTTTATTGGAAGAATTAATCAATCTCAAGAGATAATTAATTTATAATTTAATAATTGCACAAATATGGAAGCTGGTAAAACGGCTTCCATATTCGCATATTAGAAAAGTTAGTACTTCTTCGCTATTGACAAAAAATGACTAAAAGGGAGAGGAAAATGATAGAAGTTACCAAATTAAATGGGCTAAAAACCTTAGTAAATCCAGACTTAATTGAGACAGTTGAGTCAAATCCTGACACGGTCATTGGTTTTACGACAGGAAGAAAAATAATTGTAAAAGAAAGTAGACAAGAAGTGAATAATTTAGTAAAATCGTATAGAAAGGAACTTTTTGCGATAAAATAAAAAATTGCAAAAAGGGAAGAAGGTGTAGTCGTGGATATAGCTTCAATTTTGGGCCTGGGCCTTTGTTTTATATTCGTATTTGTTTCTATCGTAATCGGTGACCAGGGACTTCCAGCGATTTTTAACTTCTTGGATGCGCCATCTGCTATGATTACTTTTGGTGGTTCATTCTGTTGTATATTAGCAATGTATACAATGTCTGACTTTGTCGCAGGATTAAAGTCTATTTCCCTTATTTTTAAAACATCAGATATGAATACGCCGGATGTTATCCGAAAGATTATAGAGTTATCCAATGTTGCCCGTAAAGAGGGTCTTCTTTCATTAGAAGAAGCATCGGCAGAATTGGAAGACCCGTTCTTAAAGAAAGGTGTTCTTTTAATTGTCGATGGTACGGATCCGGAATTGGTACGTGCAATCATGGAAACAGAACTTACCAGTGTCGATGGAAGACATCGTAAGAAGATTGGATTTTGGGATGACCTCGGAGCCATGGGACCTGCCTGGGGTATGATTGGTACTCTGATAGGTCTTATTAACATGCTCCAACAGATGAATGACCCGTCTTCTATCGGTCCTTCTATGGCAATTGCGTTAATTACGACATTATATGGTTCCTTGCTTGCTAACTGGATTTGTGCACCGGTTGCCGGCAAATTGAAATCTAAAAATGAAGTGGAAATGACGATTAAAGAGATTATGATCGAAGGTTTACTGTCAATTCAGGCAGGTGAGAACCCTCGTGTAATAGAAGAAAAATTAAAATCCTTCTTAACTCCTGATGAAAAGGCTTCTATGGAGCAAGAGGGAGGTGAAGCAGATGGCTAAAAGGAAACCGGAAGAGGTTAAACCGGGAGCGCCTGCCTGGCAGTCTACTTTTGCTGATTTGATGAATCTGCTTCTCTGCTTTTTCGTTTTGTTGTTTTCTATGTCAACAGTAGATGCACAGAAATTTGAAATGATAGCAGCATCTTTTTCAGAGACATTCAGTATTTTTTCGGCTGGCGCAACTGCCATTGGGGATGGCGTTCTGATTAGTAATGGTGTCAGTCAGTTAAATGAACTGGAACAATACATAAACAGTACTGGTAAGACGGCAGAGTCGGACAGTGAAGTGAATGAGATGGATGAACATGAAGCAATGGCTGCTCAGATGGAGGCTGCTAAAATGGCGGCGTCTGAGGAACTGGCTGAAAAAATCCAGGAAGCGGTATCGGAAAGTTCCATGGATAAAGATATTGATATTACTTTTACTTCACAATATGTACAGTTGACACTTAAGGGTTCTATTTTATTTGACTCCGGACAGTCAGAGTTAAAAAAAGAGTCATTACCCATTATAGAAAAGGTGGCAGTGATTTTAGAACGTTATGCGGAAAGTACTGTTGAAATCGAAGGACATACAGACAATGTACCAATCAGTACCTCGAAATATGAAAGTAATGATGTGCTGAGTAGTTACAGAGCTTTGTCTATGTTTCATTATTTGGTAGAAAATACTAGTCTTGATCCGGCGAAGTTAAAACATTCCGGACGAGGTGAGTATATGCCGGTTGCTGATAACAGTACGCCGGAAGGGCGGGCAAAGAACCGTCGCATTGAAATCAAGATTTACAATACCCTTAGTGGGGAATAAGATTTTAGGAGTGGCAGCATGAAGAAAAATTTGGTGTCCATTATCATTTTAGCACTCTTGATAGTGAATATTATTTTAACATCGGTTATGCTATTTTCTGTAACCGGTACAATGAAAAAAACAGCATCTTTAATTGATGGTATTGCAATGGCATTATCACTGGAATTGGGAGAAGATATTAGTGCGGAAGCAGCAGCGGAAGCAGTTCCAATGGAAGATGTTGCAGTATATCAGATTGCAGATGAAATGACTATCCCTCTTGCTGTTGGAGCGGATGGTAAGGATCATTTTTGTATGGTATCAGTATCTCTTTCTATGAATACGAAAGCAGATGGATATAAAGATTACGGCGAAACCGTCGGTGAAAAAGAAGATTTGATCAAAGGTGAAATCGTTAGCGCTATTGGCAGTTATACGATTGAGGAAGCAAAAGCGGATACAGATGCAATCCGCAAAGATATTTTACTTCGTATTCAGAGAATGTATGGATATGACTTTGTTTATGATGTAGTATTCAGAGAAATTTTCTTCCAGTAAATGACCGGAAATTAAGTGAAACAGGAGGTGAGCCTGCTTGGGAGAGGTATTATCTCAAAGCGAAATAGACAGTTTGCTTGCGGCACTTAGTACGGGTGAACTGGATGCGGAAGAAATACAGAAAAAAGACGAGAGGCAGGTTCGTAATTATGATTTTGCACGTCCTGCTAAGTTCTCAAAAGAACATTTACGAACATTAGAGATTATTTACGAACATTACGGCAGACTTTTATCCACTAATTTGCCATTATATTTACGAAAGAATGTACAGATTTCGGTTGCGAGTTCAGAAACGGTTGTGTTTTCGGAATTTTCCAATGCACTTTCCAACCCGGCTATTTTGGGAATTGTAAACTTTGCACCGCTTAATGGAACGATCATTATTGAGTTGGCGCCTAATCTTGGATTTGCCATGATTGACAGAATGCTTGGCGGGCAGGGAGTTCCCATTGATAAAACAAGAGATTTTTCGGAAATCGAACTTACGATTTTAGATAAAATCCTGGTTATGTGTATGCAACTTATGAAAGACCCGTGGCGCAACGTGGTGGAGATTGATCCATTTTTGGAACGAATTGAGACCAATCCACAGTTCGCACAGATTATTGCACCAAATGATATGATCGCCATCGTTACATTAAGTGTAAAGGTTGGAGATGTAGAAGGATTCATGAATGTTTGTCTTCCATTCTTTACAGTGGAAGATGTTATGGATAAGTTGAATACGAAGTTCTGGTATTCAACAATGCAGGAAGCATCAGAAGAAGATTATTCTCAGTATGTGGAGAGTATGATTCGAAGGGCTGATGTTCCAATCAAAGCAATATTAGGTAAGAGTGCTATCACAGTAGACGATTTTGTAAATCTTCAGTGTGGAGATATCATTAGACTGAACACTTTGGCAGAAGCTGAGATGCCGGTCTATGTAGGAAATATCAAAAAATTTATGGCAATGCCTGGTAAGAGCGGTGATAAATATGCCGTCCGGGTTACAAGTGTCATAAGAGAGGAGGAGTAGCATGGATGGAATGTTATCTCAGGATGAGATAAATGCCCTGTTAAATGGAATGGCATCCGGTGAAATCACACCAGAGCCTGCTCCAGAACCAGTACAGGAAGAAGCACCTGTTCAGGAAGAAAAAACAGTATATCCAGCAGTGTCAGCGGATCAGGCTGCGCTGACAGATGTAGAGAAAGATGCAATTGGTGAAATCGCCAATATCAGCATGGGTACTTCCGCGACGACGCTGTTTTCTTTGGTAAATAACAAGGTAGACATTACAACTCCCGTGGTTTCATTGGTTACATGGGAAGACCTTATGACAGATAAGGAACGTCCCTGTGTATTTATTCAGATCAATTATACAGCCGGTTTAGATGGCAATAATATATTGATCTTAAGGGAACATGATGTAAAAGTTATCACGGATCTTATGATGGGTGGTGACGGAACCAATACAGAAGGGGAGTTAGGTGAATTGCACTTGAGTGCGATTTGTGAAGCAATGAACCAGATGATGGGTTCTTCAGCAACCTCGCTTTCCCAGATGTTAGGTAAGATGATTGATATCAGTCCCCCAAGTGCTGAACTGATGAGTGTAGAACAGGCTATCAGTAATGATGGAATGGCAGAGTTCTTAAAGGGAACTTTTGTAAAAATCAGTTTCCAGATGCAGATTGGGGATTTGGTTGATAGTACAATCTTGCAGTTATATCCAGTAGATTTTGCAAAAGAAATTGTAGCTACGTTCTTGGGTGGGGATGAACCAGCCCCAGAACCTGCTCCGGCACCGGAGCCAGTGGTAGAGGCGTATACCCCTCCAGTTGTGGAAGCACCGCAGCCTACACCACAAGCAATGCCAGGTATGGGAATGCCAATGCAGAATATGGGGATGCAAAACATGAACATGTCAGGCATGCCAATGCAGGGTATGGATATGTCAGGTATGAACATGGGCATGAATCCAATGATGGGTATGAACCCGATGATGGGTATGCCGGGTATGGGAATGCCAATGATGGGTGGTGTAAGTTACCAGCCGGCGCAGTTTGAAGCATTTAATCCAAATGTAGCAGTAGCGCAAAGCAATGAGAATATCAGTTTGATCATGGATGTGCCGTTGGAGGTAACGGTAGAACTTGGTAGAACTACAAAATCCATTTCTGAAATTCTCGATTTTACACCTGGTACGATCATAGAATTGGATAAGATAGCAGGTGAACCTATAGATGTTTTGGTAAACGGTAAATTCGTTGCCAAAGGAGAAGTAGTAGTTATTGAAGAGAGTTTCGGTATTCGTGTAACAGAAATTATAAAATAATGAGTTGGGAGTGAATAGTAATGGCGAAAAATATTTTAATTTGTGATGATGCAGCTTTCATGAGAATGATGATCAAGGACATTCTGACAAAGAATGGCTACAATGTAGTAGGTGAAGCAGAAAACGGTGCAAAAGGTGTAGAAAAATACAATGAATTAAAACCGGATTTAGTTTTAATGGATATTACTATGCCAGAGATGGATGGTATTGCAGCATTAAAGGCAATCAAAGCATCTGATGCTGGTGCAACTGTTATTATGTGTTCTGCTATGGGTCAGCAGGCGATGGTTATTGAATCTATTACTGCTGGTGCAAAGGACTTTATCGTTAAGCCTTTCCAGGCAGATCGAGTTTTGGAAGCTGTTAAGAAGGTTTTAGGCTAATGATGATTTTGACAGCGGCCGGAAGTTTGGATTCGTTTGTCCAATTTATAACAATTCTGTTATTGTTTTTGTTTGTTTTGGTCATTACCTATGTAGTAACCAGGTGGGTGTCCGGCATTCAGAAGGTACAAATGACAGGAAAAAATATGGAATTAGTAGAGACAATGCGTATTTCTAATTCCCAATATCTTCAGATCATTCGTGCGGGGGAGAAGTATCTGGTAATTGCTGTATGCAAAGAAAATGTTACCATGTTAACAGAACTGTCAGCAGATCAACTTTCGCTAGATGATGTAAATGAAGTGAAAAGTCTTTCTTTTCGAGAAATACTGGATAAGATGAAACATCAGAATCACTCGGAGTAGAAGGCAAATGAAGAGAATTGCAGTTTATGAAAAACCTAAATATACAATCATTTAAAAAGTATATGCGTACAATATGCCTGCTGTTATTAGTGGGCATATTGTGTATATGCGTTAAAATGCCGGTACATGCGACCGGTTCTATTGGTACGGAAGAACGACATTTGACGGGAACGACCGACGAACGTACCAATATTAATGAACCCGGTTCCAGCCAGACACCGGAGGAGTTACAGGAACTGAATATAGCCAATAATCTTACGATTACATACAATGATGGGAACGGAGAATTAAATGCAAATCTGCGTATTTTGATTACTTTAACGCTGATTGCTATAGCACCAACGC
>CAZHGE010000049.1:0-21863 GCA_964531805.1 uncultured Lachnospiraceae bacterium | reverse complement strand
GAAATTTCTCAAAGAATTTTCAGGGTTGCATTACTGTTTATTTGTCAAGGTGCTTCGTTGACCGTGTTTGACACGCAACTCGTTTATATTATCATGCGTTTCAACCTTTGTCAACATCTTTTTTTGAGATTTTTTAATTTTTTTAATCTCATCACCACTTCTCAGCGGTGGAATTACATAGTACCATTTCCCATTTTGCTTGTCAACTACTAGATGTAGTGATGTAAAACCTTTAAAAATACAAGAATCTTTACCGCAAATGGGCGAAAAAAAGGAATCTCAATCACTTAAGATTCTTTTTATCAGGAACTAAGTTCCTTGGTAGAGATAAAGGAAACGGAGAAAGAGGGATTTGAACCCTCGCGCCGCGTAAACGACCTACACCCTTAGCAGGGGCGCCTCTTCAGCCTCTTGAGTATTTCTCCTTAATCTGAATAATGCCTCTACCAATATTCAATTAACGTCCTTGCGTGACGCAAATGTTATTATAACCAAGCACATTTTGTTTGTCAATGGTTTTCTTATGTTTTATTCTTCTTTCTGTGAATCCAGCATCTGAGCAATCTTTTCCCCTACTCTGCGCTGTACCTCTTCTGCAATTTCGGTTGTCTTCATGTCTTTATATTCCTCATAATAAAGAGGTGGAAGATATGCGACACGTACCGTAACCGGCTTAATGGAATTTTCATCAAACGGTTTGAACGAATCAATCAATGCACACGGAACAATGGGTGCCTTCATCATAGTTGCAATTTTATAACTGCCGCCTTTGAATTCCCCAATCTTATTTCCTTCCCTGCTTCTGGTTCCTTCAGGGAAGATTAAAACCCCACGGCCTTCTTTTATATCATTTGCAGAGGCCTTGATTACCTGCATGGATTGTCTAAGGTCTTCTCTGTCAATCGGATGCGCCTTTAATGCCGCAATAACCTGCTTTAACAGAATGATATTACTGGCTTCCTTCTTTATTACAACAGTAAATGGCTTAGGACAGGTAGCCAGAAAAACCAGTGCGTCAAATAATCCCTGGTGATTGGGTGTTAACAAATACCCCTTTTCATCTGGCAGATTTTCTAATCCTTCTGCTTCCAGACGCACACGTCCCGCATCACATGCCCGCTTTGCTACATGCTTTACAAAGGCAAATGCTTTTTCAAAATCATAATTCTTTTTCATTCCATGCCAGCAGATCCCTCCAAAATAATAGGGAACAAAAACAAGCAGGCGGATAACCATTAATGCGATTCTCATATATATTCTTCCTTATTTATGTATTTTTATACCAACTTCTTCTATAATATAATAGAACTCTTCTATCTTTAATTATCTTATTATTAAAATATTGCTTATTTATTCTAAACAGAATTCTTTTATGGCTGTTTCATAAAGATTATTTCCATCTTTATCAATTACAACAATTACCGGGAAATCCTTCACTTCCAGTTTGCGGATAGCTTCTGTTCCCAAATCATCATATGCTACTACTTCGGATTTGGTGATTGATTTGGATAAAAGTGCCCCAGCGCCGCCTACTGCTGCAAAATAAACCGCGCCATTACGCACAATGGCATCCTTCACTGCCTCAGAACGCTTTCCTTTCCCGATCATACCGCCAAGACCCAGGTCTAATAACCGTGGAGCATATTTATCCATACGGCTGGCTGTGGTAGGACCCGCGGATCCAATAGGTCTGCCTTCTCTTGCTGGAGACGGCCCCATATAGTAAATTAAATTACCTTCCATATTAATAGGAAGAAGTTCTCCCTTATCTAATGTTTCCTGCATTCTTTTGTGGGCAGCATCTCTTGCCGTATAAATCGTTCCAGTAATATATACATAATCACCCGCTTGTAATCCTGCGAGTTCTTCTTTCTTGACCGGTGCAGATATGTATCTTTCCATCATGATCTCCTAATTTTCTACATCAATACTTTTAAAAAACTCTCTTAATAATTTACAATTTTCTTTCAAACACTCCCTAAATCACTCTGACCGCATGACGATTTACATGACAGCAGATATTCACAGCAACTGGAAGTCCTGCAATGTGTGTAGGGTAGGTATTGATATTAACTGCAAAAGCAGTTGTACTTCCTCCTAGTCCACCAGGTCCAATGCTGGTAGCGTTGATTTTCTGTAACAATTCTTCTTCCATTTCCTTTACATACGGAATCGAAGAATGTTCATTTACTGGACGGGTAAGGGCTTTTTTGGCAAGCAAAGCACATTTTTCAAAGGTGCCTCCAATTCCCACACCGACTACCATAGGGGGGCAGGCGTTTGGGCCCGCATCTTTAACTGCGGTTAAGATTGCTTCTTTCACGCCTTCAATTCCATCCGCCGGCTTTAACATAAATACACGGCTCATATTTTCACTTCCAAATCCTTTTGGAGCCATGGTAATTTTCACTTGATCACCGGAAACCATTTCATAATGAATGACTGCCGGAGTATTATCTTTTGTATTTTCACGAATCAGAGGATCCCCCACAACGGACTTACGCAAAAATCCATCCACATATCCTCTGCGGACACCTTCATTAATGGCATCTTCTAATACACCACCTGTAAAATGTACATCCTGTCCAATCTCCATAAAAATAACAGCCATACCCGTATCCTGACAGATAGGAATCATATCCTCACCTGCGATACATAGATTTTCCTGCAACTGACCAAGGATCTGTTTCCCAAGGGCAGACTTCTCACTTTCCTTTGCACAGTCAAGCGCCTGCTTCATGTCCTCTGTCAGAAAATGATTGGCTTCTATACACATTTCCTTAATTGTTTCTGTAATCTTTTCTAATTCGATTGTTCTCATATACTTTCCTTTATTGAAATTCTTTTATTTCTATAATAAATACCTTCAAATAATTAAAAATTTTATATTGTAATTCCGTCCTGCCATTGTTTTTCATTATAACGCAGGTATCTGCGGAAAGACAATCCTGATTTCTGTTCCTTTACCTGGTTCAGAAGCCAATTCCATCTTCGCATCACACTGTGCTACAATGTGTTTTACAATAGCAAGTCCAAGACCTGTTCCTCCAGTTGATTTAGAACGGCTCTTATCTACACGATAAAAACGCTCGAAGATTCTTTCCTGATGTTTCTGTGGAATACCAATTCCTGTATCCTTTACCGATAAAACAACACCTTCTGCACTATTTTTTACAAAGACAATTACATCTCCTCCTTCTATATTATAACGAATTGCATTGTCGCAGAGATTGTACACCAGTTCTTCCATCATTTCTTTTGTGGAAAATACGGAACAATTTTCTCCTGTAAAAGAAATTCTTACATGATGCTTCTCTGCATTCATCTGAAGCATATTCACACAAGTTTCTGCCACCTGATGCAGGTTTATATGTTCAAAAGAATGTGACACATCTGTCGCATCCAATTCAGATAAACGAATAATATCATTAATCAAAGTAAGCAGACGCGTTGCACTCTTATGAATCTCCCCTGCAAAGCGTCGTGTGTTTTCTTCAGTTGCCATTCCATTTTCAATTAATTCCGAATAACCAGAGATTGCAGTCAACGGTGTTTTTAATTCGTGGGATACATTTGCGGTAAAATCCTGACGCATGCGCGCACTTTTTATAATATCCTCATGCTGCTGATAAATCATATTGATAAAAGGCATCAACTCGCTGTATGTTTCAATCTTTTCTTTTTCATTTAAATTCGTTGCAAGCTGCTCTATAGGCGCAATCAGCTTACGGGTAAAATACCGGGCAACCACCATGCAAAGTGCAAACAGTAAAATGATCATAACCCAGAAAACAGACAAATACTGTCTAAAAATGCTGATAATATTATTCGATTCCCTTGCTACACGGACAACACCGCCATCATCTGTACGGAGCGCATAATAAAACAAACTCTTTTCCAATGTGCTGGAACGACGTACCGCATCGCCTGAGCCATACGCCTGCGCTTCTTTTACTTCTTCCCTATCAGAATGGTTGTTCATACTTCCAATGGCTGCATTATTATCATAAATAACGGTACCATCTGCATCGATAACCGATACGCGGATATTGTTGGTTAAAAACACATCTTCTTCAATACTATCGATGGTTTCCATATCCAAATCCGCATACAAGTGAGCAATAATTTCTAAATCATTGAATACCTGTTTTTCAAACCCTTTGTAAAATACAAATGAAATGGTTATTAAAGAACACAAAATAGCTAACAAAGCTATTTGAGTCAACAAAAGATATACTCTTTTTTTCATATAAAACATCCCCTATTGTTACCAACTCTTACGCTGTAGCAAAGCGTTTTTTAACTCATAGGAAATTTCTATGAGTTGAAAAAGCCGGCACATAGTCTGTACCGGCCCTCTATTATTCAATAATATATCCAACATTACGGATGGTTTTAATCAAAGAACCCGCTTCTCCTAATTTTTGACGGAGGGTTTTGATGTGCATATCCAGTGTACGGGACTCTCCTTCAAAATCGGTTCCCCATACCCGTTCCATAATGGCTTCCCTGGATGTAACGATTCCCGCATTTTGAACAAGCATTCGCAATAATTCATATTCTTTATATGTTAGCTCAACTGGTTCTCCATTTACAGACACACTATGTTTTTCGATGTCCAAAAGCAGACCGCCCACGGAGTAAAATTTCTCATCCTCCATCCCTTCACAACGACGGAGCAGTGCTTTTACCCGGGATATCAATTCCATTACTCCAAATGGTTTGGTCAGATAATCATCCGCACCCATATCAAGGCCCTTTACCTTATCCAACTCTGTAGTCTTGGCAGTTACCATTATAACTGGAATCTTCCGACTCTCCGGATTATTCCGCAGTTTTTTTACAATGCTGAGTCCGTCTTCATCTGGAAGCATCACATCTAAGATAATCAGATTCGGTAATTTTTCCTGCATCTTGTCATAAAAATCTGCCGCACATCCAAAATCCTTAATCTGATATCCACTGTTTTTTAAAGAAAACGCTTCAATCTCTCTGATATTGATATCATCTTCAACAATATAGATTAGTGCCATTTTTTACCTGCTCATATTCTTCCTTTATGGAAGTTTGTAATATTCACGAAGTCGTTTTACTTCTTCCACATAAGCCACATTGTCTTTGCTGGAAATTACATCCTGATACTCATGTGTATCAAAGCCTTCTTCGTTTAACTGTAACAAGCAGATCGCAATGTTAGAGCAATGGTCAGATACTCTTTCATAGTTTGTGGTAATATCAGAAAGAACAAATCCCATTTCAATCGTACATTTCCCTTTGCGAAGACGCTTAATATGACGCTTTTTCATTTCTTCGCTTAAGTAATCGATATTTTCTTCCATTGGTTCTACTTTTTTAGCAAGCTGCAGATCTTCTTCACAGAATACTTTCATGGCTGCGTCTAGAATGTCTGTAACTGCTTTGGTAAAAATCGCAAGTTCTTCCTGCGCTTTATTTGAAAATTCGGCTTTCTTTTCATACATTTCTCTGGCAGATGCCATAATGTTGACAGAATGATCCGAAATTCGTTCAAAATCTCCAATACAGTGCAGAAGGATGGAAACCTCCTGACTATCCTTTGGTGACATATGGTGTCCATTAATCTTAACCAAATAAGAACCCAGTTCATCTTCGTAATGGTCAACCATATCTTCTAATTCTTTTACTTTCTGTGCTTTCTTCTCATCGTAATTACCGATTAGTTCCATTGCCAAAAGCATGCCTTCTTTTGCATACTTAGCCATTTCAATGGCAGCGTTTTTACACATTTCAAGTGCAAGTGCAGGTCTGTCCAAAAAGATTGGATCCAAAATCTGTACTTTGCGAGCATCTTTTTCCTGTTCTTCTTCGGTTAAAGGAAGTGTTAAATATACTAATTTCTCCAATACCTGTGTAAATGGGAAAATAATAATCAACATCAATACGTTAAAGGCTGTATGGATCACTGCCACACCTAATGCACTGGCAGACGATTCCATAAACGCAAAGTCCATGAAACCATTCAAAACGTAGAACGGAATCATGAAGAATCCAACCTTCATAAAGTTATAATATAAATGAACTAAGGCTGTTCTTTTAGCATTCTTACTGGAACCAGCACTGGAAATAAGGGCTGTTACACAAGTTCCGATATTCTGTCCCATGATAATCGGAATGGCAGTTGCATAACTTACCGCGCCGGACATACAAAGAGCCTGCAAAACACCGATGGATGCAGAAGACGACTGAATAACCGCTGTAAAAATAAGTCCTACCAGCATACCAAGAATTGGATTAGAGAATTTTAATAACAAACTTCTAAATTCCGGTACATCTGCAAGCGGTTTTACGGCACCTGACATCATATCCATACCAAACATAAGAACCGCAAATCCAATCATAATAGTTGCGGCATTTTTTCTCTTTTCATTGTTGGACATCATAAGAATGCCAACACCAACAATAGCAAAAATTGGCGAAAAAGAAGTAGGCTTTAATAATTCAAAAATAAAACCGGTACCGCTCATTTCAGCCAAACTTAAAATCCATGCTGTAATGGTCGTACCAACGTTGGCACCTAAAATAACACCTACTGCTCTTGATAAGCTCATAATACCAGAACTTACAAAACCAACTACCATTACCGTAGTTGCAGAGGACGACTGGATAATCGCCGTCACGCCGGCACCCAGCAATACTGCAAGAAGTTTATTTGAAGTCAGTTTCTCCAAAATAATCTCCAGCTTACCACCGGAAGCTTTCTTCAATCCATCGCCTAAGACTTCCATTCCATATAAGAACAGAGCAAGTCCGCCAACCATTGTTAACAAACCAAAGATATCCATATTTTTCTCCTATGTGTAGACCTGTTTCTTTTGTTCAAACCAAACGCCGGCACGCTTCGCGAACCGTCTTATTGGACGCATATAATGCGCAAAATTGTGCATTATTAAGAACATTTTACACTATTTAGGAAAATTTGGGTATATCTATTTTTCGGTTTCGGAAACAATTACTAAGGTCTACAGTCCTGCTCCGGATATCTTCTTATCGATTATGGCAATAAATATTTCTCTTTATATTCATTAAACTGATTACTGAATTCCACATTGTGCTTCATATCCTTCAGATAACCATGTGTGTCGTATCCATCTTCATTGACCTGCATCAAACATACTGCAATATTGGAACAATGGTCTGAGATACGTTCATAGCTTGTAATCACATCGGATAAGACAAAGCCCATCTCAATGGTACACTTGCCCTTCTGAAGTCTCTTAACATGGCGCTGTTTTACTTCTGTCTGTAACTGATCGATTACCTCTTCTAAAGGCTCTACCAACATGGCTTTTGTAACATCTTCTTTTTCAAATACGTCAAAAGAAACTTCCACAATATCTTTTACTGCCTGTGTAAAGACAGCAAGCTCTTCCTTTGCTTTCTTAGAAAATTCCTGTTTCTTTTCAAACATCTCTCTAGAAGACTCTACTAAATTTACCGCATGATCTGAAATACGCTCAAAATCACTAAGACAGTGAAGAATAATGGATAATTCGTGGCTGTCTTTTTCAGAAAGATGCTGCTGGCTTAATTTTACCATGTAAGTTCCCAGCTCATCTTCATAACGGTCAATCTCATTTTCCAAGGTTCTGACACGTTCCGCTTTTTTTGCATCAAATTCTGTAATCGTCTCAACTGCTGTAAAAATAGCTTCCTTGGTTAAGCGGCACATATTTTCCGCAACTCTGCGGCAGTGCTCTGTCGCAAGACCTGGTGTGTCTAAAAAACGAATATCCAGTAATCTGAAATCTTTGTCTGCTTCTGATTCAGTCTTTTTAATTTCTTCATCATCGCGAATCGTTAAGCATGCTAATTTCTCCAGCATATCAGAGAACGGAAGAAGCAGAACCGTTGCTGTAACATTAAAAATACTATGCACTACAGCGATGCCTGCTGCATTTGCTGAATCATTCATAAATGCAAACCCTACAATCGCATTAATTGCATAAAATACCAACATAAAAATTATCGTACCAATCAAGTTAAAGTACAAATGCACGAGCGCTGCTCTCTTTGCATTCTTAGAAGCTCCGATGGAAGACATAATTGCCGTAATACAAGTACCAATATTCTGTCCCATAATAATCGGAATCGCCGCACTGTATTTTACAGCACCGGTAACACACAAAGCCTGCAAAATACCAACAGAAGCAGAGGATGACTGAATAACCGCTGTTAAAACTGCACCTGCAATCATACCAAGAATTGGATTGGTAAACATGGTTAGGATATTCGTAAATTCTGGCACATTGGCAAGTGGTTTTACGGCATCACTCATCATATCCATACCGGTCATCAAGATTGCAAAACCGATTAAGATCATACCAATATCTTTAATCTTTTCTCTCTTGGAGAACATAATATACGCCACACCAATAATGGCAAGAATCGGTGAAAATGAGGATGGTTTTAATAATTTAATAAAAAGATTGTCGCCTTCGATTCCACTTAAACTCAGAATCCAGGAAGTGGCAGTTGTACCGATGTTGGCACCCATGATAATTCCAACTGCCTGCGACAATTTCATAATTCCGGAGTTTACAAATCCAACAACCATAACAGTAGTTGCCGAAGATGATTGAATGACTGCTGTTACGCCCGCACCAAGTAATACTGCTTTTAACGGATTCGATGTCAGTTTCTCTAAAATCTTTTCCAAACGTCCGCCGGATGTCTTAGAAAGACCTTCTCCCATAGCATGCATACCAAAAAGGAAAAGTGCTAATCCTCCAATCATTGATAAAACGCTAAATATATCCATACATATACTCTCCTCTGATCGTTCTTCTTCAACATCATATAACAGGATTTTTCCTAAGAAAAGCAAAACGGGGTAAGTCTTATGTAAAATTTATGTAAAATTATTATTGTCATATGTTATGGTTCTTATACAAATTGAAGTATTTATACCATTTCACCATTAGCCCTAAATAATTGCCATTTCGCAATATTTACACCATGATCCCCTATTTTTTCTAAGTATTTGGCAAGCATCAGCATATCAATATATTCATCTTCCCTACCGGATTCTTTCTTCAAGCCATTGATAATATCCTTTTTTACTTTATTAAATAATTCATCTACAATGTCATCGTCTTTGACCGCCTGCTTTGCAGCCTGGCTATCCGCATGAACAAAGGCATCGATGGCACCGGAAAACAACTCCATTGCCGCGGTAATCATTCCATTCAAATGAACAGAAAACAACTCCAGTTCCTGCATTCCATTGCGGAGAAGCAGTTCGCCAATATCACCCGCATGATCTCCTACTCTCTCCATATCTGATACAATCTTTAAAACAGATGACACCATGCGCAGATCGGTTGCAACAGGCTGCTGCTTTGTAATCACTTTTAAACACTGGTCTTCTATTTGCTTTTTCATTTTATAAAAACTTTTATTATTTTCTATGATAATGCGGATGGCTTCCTCATCTTTGACCTGAATGGCTTCATTTAAATTGCGGTAATCCGTTTTGATCATCGCGCTCATCTCTTCAATCTGCCCCATTAACTCATCCAGTTCCCGTTCAAATAATTCTCTTGGCACCATTTCTTCTTCCCTCTTTTCTATTTGTTTTACCGGTTAGCTTTTCAGTAATTTTTTCAAAATCAGCCAAACCGCCCTGTAATATAACTTTCCGTTCTTCCATCCTGTGGATTAGAAAAAATCCTTTCCGTATTTCCAAACTCCACAACCTCCCCCATAAGGAAAAAGGCCGTATCATCCGAAATTCTTGCTGCCTGCTGCATATTATGGGTTACAATGATGACACTGTATTGTTTTTTTAAGCTCTCCATTAAATCTTCGATCTTAGTTGTCGAGATTGGGTCGAGTGCTGAGGTCGGCTCATCCATAAGCAATACTTCCGGCTCTACTGCAAGCGCTCTGGCAATACAGAGTCTCTGCTGCTGTCCACCGGATAATCCTAATGCTGACTTTTTGAGACGATCCTTTACTTCGTCAAAAATGGCCGCATCACGCAGACTTTTTTCCACGATTTCATCCAAACGGTTTTTATCCTTGATTCCATGAATACGCGGACCATACGCAATATTGTCATAAATGCTCATCGGGAAAGGATTGGGCTGTTGAAATACCATTCCTACTTTTTTTCGCAAAAGAGTAGGATCAATCCCCGGTGCATATATATCCTCTCCATCAATTGTCACAAGTCCTTCTATTTTTGCACTTGGAACCAAGTCCTGCATACGATTTAAGGTTTTTAAAAAAGTTGACTTTCCACAGCCGGATGGTCCGATTAATGCCGTTACGGCATTCTCCTTTATGTTCATGTTTATATCTTTTAAAACGTGATGATCTCCAAAATGTAAATTGAGATGCTCTACTTTAATCTTTGTTTTTTCCATTGCCGCTCCATTTCCCAATCAATATTTTTGTGAAAAGATTTGTAAAAAATACAATAACCAATAAAACTACCGCAATACCAAAAGCAGTATCATAATTTGCCTTTGCCATACTCAAATATAATTCGATTGTAAGAGTTCCGCCCGACTCAAATATTTTGGAAAAACAGCCCTTTGCATTTGCCGGTAACAGATACCCGCTTCCTGCTGTAAAAAGCAATGCTGCCGATTCTCCTACAATTCGTCCCACTGCCAAAATGACTCCTGTAATAATACCGGGCATTGCAGATGGCAGCAAAATAGTACGGATCATATACCACTTGGTTGCTCCAATTCCAATTGCTCCCTGCCTGTAACTATCGGGAACGGTTTTCAGTGCTTCTCTTGTATTTCCAATAATCAATGGAAGAATCATCAGTGTTAAGGTCAGTGCTCCTGTCAAAATAGAATATCCTAAACCCAATACCGTTCCAAAAAAGATCATGCCAAATAATCCAAATAAAATAGATGGTATTCCCGACAAGGTTTGTGTCGTAAATTCTACCAGGCGCACAAACGGACCCTGATGGGCATATTCATTTAGATAAATGGCAGAACCAATTCCAATCGGTGCTGCAATAAGCAGCGTTATAACGACTATGTAAACAGTATTTAAAATATTACCGGCTATTCCTTCTGTTTCTTTTAAAGCACTCTTTACCTGTGTTAAAAAGCCCCAGTTAATCACACCTGCACCTTTGACAAGTACATATACGATAATCCCAATTAATAAAAAAACGGAAATTGCTGCTGCCAGATAAATAAAGAATAATAGAACGGCATCCTTTTGCTTACGCATCTGCTTTTCCTCCGTTTCTAATTATTTTTTCCATCACAATGTTTATAATCATAATAAAAACGAATAACACCAAACCAATTGTAAATAATACTTCTCTGTGCAGATCACTGGCATATCCCATTTCACTAACAAGTGCCGTTGTCAAAAAACGAACGGAATTAAATGGAAGTGGTATATTTACACTGCTGCCGGATACCAGCGTAATGGCCATTGCTTCACCAATCGCTCTGCCCACTCCCAGCATAATTGCTGCAAAAATTCCGGATTTCGCTGCCGGAAGAATAACACGGAAAATGGTCTGCATATGTGTGGCTCCCAAAGCAAGGGAGGAGGCTTTTAAACTTGGATGAACTGCACGGATTGCTGTCTCACTCATATTGATAACAGTTGGAAGAATCATAACCGCCAGTACCAGCACCGCTGAGATCAAATTGGCACCACCGGTAAACTGGTGAGTCTCAGCCCCCTCAAACAGCTTAAGTTCTAATTTATACATCAAAGGATTTAATATCATGATTCCCAAAAGACCATAAATAACGGAAGGTATCCCTGCTAAAAGTTCTACCGCTGGTTTTACCACCGCTGCCACCTTTTGGGGCGCTGCTTCTGCTAAAAATATAGCTGTCAAAAGACCAATTGGAACTCCGATCAAAATAGCCAATGCTGTTCCCACAATGGACGTTAAGATAACATAGAAAATCCCATATTGCGGTTCTGCTGCTGTAGGTTTCCAAACAGTCCCAAAAAGAATATCTTTTATCCCCACCTTAAATAAAGCCGGGGTTCCATTTAAAAACATATAGATTAATATAGAAAAAACCGCCAAAATCGTGAACGATGCACAGACCGTAAATACGATCTGTGCTGTTCTTTCCATTGCGGATTTACTTCTATTACTTCCAGTTAATTTGATTGTTTCCGCTGTTTTCATCATATCCTCTTTTATTAGTCGACCGTGATCAGGCCTACTGCCTCAATTACTTCCTTACCTTCTTCTGATTTAAGGTATTCGAAAAATGCCTGTACAACTTCGTTCTGCTCAGATACTTCTCCCATAGTTGCCATAACAAATGGTCTGCTCAAGAAGTAGTCACCTGCTTTGATATTGTCAACTGTTGGAGCAACCCCCTCTAAAGCAACTGCGATAACGCTTTCATCAATTACATCTAATGAAACATATCCAATTGCACCCGGTGTAGAAGCAACCTTTGCCATTACCGCACCTGTAGAATCTAATTCATTTGCATACACACAAGCGTCTTCGATTTCAAGAAGTTCTTCAAACGCTCCTCTTGTGCCCGATCCAGCTTCACGTCCTACTACAATGATTACACTGTCTTCCCCTCCAACTTCACTCCAGTTCTTTACTTTACCTGTGTATATATCTGTTAACTGCTGTTTGGTAAGACCTGCAATTGTATTTGCCGGGTCAACAACTACTGCAATACCGTCAATTGCTACAATGTTTTCTACCGCACCGGCTTCTTTTTCACTATCCTTTAATGCTCTGGAAGAATTGCCAATATCTACGCTTCCTGCTGTTACGGCTTCTACACCTGCACTTGAACCCGTAAATTCAGCTGTTACCATTACACCCGGATACTTTGCCATAAAGCTTTCCGCTGCTGCATTGGCTAATTTTTCCATGGAAGTGGAACCAGCCATAGAAATGCTGCCGGATAAATCAGCATTTTCTTCTGATCCATTTCCTTCTTCTGCCTCTGCTTCATTTACTGCATCCTGTGTTGGAGCTTCTGTTTCTGCTTCTGAACCACAAGCCATTAATGTACCTGCCGCTAAAATTGTCGCTGCTACTACTGCAATTGTTTTTGTAATAAATTTTCTCATAATAAAAAATCCTCCTGTGTTAGCTTTTTCTGCTACAAGTAAAAGTTAACACGGAAGGATTTTTCCTGAAATCAATGTATCGTAATTGTTTTGTATTGTTCTTGTAAAAATAATTTTTACATTTCTTTCTTTTTGTAAAGATAGATTTTACAAAGACTAAGATTTAACTAATAACTCCTGATTTTGTCATAATCATCATCTTTTGTGTTTTCAATTTTTTGAATGACAACATAGTAACTATAGGTATCGTTTACCTTTACTTCTACACGGTCTCCCTCTTTATGGCGCAGAAGTGCCTTACCAAGAGGAGACTCAATACTGATAAGATTATTGAGGGAATCTCCTCGGACAGTCGTCACAATCTTATAGGTCTCTGTAGTCTGGTCTTCTTCAAATAACACCGTAACCTGATTATTCATTCCTACCTCATCATCCTTAGAATTGTCTTCCACGATATGAGCAGTCTTAATCATCCTCTCCAAATAACGGATACGGGATTCATTTTTATTCTTTGCTTTTTTGGCTGCATAATATTCAAAGTTCTCGCTAAGGTCGCCATGGGATCTGGCTTCTTTTACATCTTCTATGAGTTCTTTGCGCAATTCCAGTTTGCGGTATTCAATTTCTTTTTCCATCTTATCAATATCGGATTGGGTTAAATTATCGTACATATTGGGTCCTTTCTAAAAGAAGGAATCCATAGAACAGATTCAATGCAGGCACGCTCTCGCTGCTTGTAGCTCGTAGCGGTACATAGGGTGCCAAAGTACGGCACCCAAGTACCGACGGCTACAAAGCACCTGCGTATGAATCTGTTCAATTGGATTCATATTTTATAAACATTCTCTATATAAGCGTAATACGTTATTACGTGTAATTTTATCACATTCGGATGGCGTAAAGCCAGTACGATCCATTCCCCGTAGTAATAATTCCATGCCGGAGGCGTCATGCCACTCTACGTCGGTGCCGATGCCGTCAAAGTCACTGCCAAGGGCAAGACATTCGATTCCGCCTACGTTTCGGACGTGCTTCATATGCTGGAGAAGGTCTTCTAAGTAACACATGCCATCTTCCCTAGAACGGGCGGAAGTAAATCCGGCATAAAAATTTATACCCATTATACCTCCACGCTCTGCCAATGCACGAATCATATCATCCGACATATTACGGCTATGGTTATAAATACTTCTTGCATTAGAATGGCTTGCTGCAAAAGGCTTTTTCGCTATCTTACAGACATCAAAAAACATCGCGTCTGATCCATGAGATACGTCCGGTATCATATGCAATGCTTCCATCTGTTCTACCATTTCCATACCAAGTTTCGTTAATCCTTTTCCTCCAGTATTTAAATGGCAGTGCCCCAGTTCATTATCGTAATTCCATATAAGGGCAACCATTCGTACACCTTTTTTATGAAAAACGGACAAGTTATCCACATTTCCTTCTAAGATTTCCCCACCTTCCAATGTTAAAAGAGCACTGATCTTTCCTTCTTTTTCATTTTGCAAAATCTCATTATAACTGATGACCTGCCTTATATGATCCTTATTTTTTTCCAATTCTTCCTGAAAAAAAGTAATCCGGCGCATGGCTTCTTCATATAAATGATTCCACTTGCCTCGATCCAAAAATATAGCAAAATTCTGCAACAAATAATGAGAGGTTTCCAATTTCTGAATATCCAACTGCAAAGCATTACAAAGAAGATTCTCTTTGCTTCCCTCTTTTACTTTATCATATAAGGTTGTAATCGTATCGCAATGCATATCTGCAAAAATAGGTTTCATGTGTTACCTGAACTTTATTTTCTTAATCTTAATATATGCTGACTTTTAATGCAGAAGACATTTTCCATCAACTGCTCAGAACTTCCTAACCATCTTTTGACACCATCCAACGTTTAATGAGCCGCCGTATTAACAAAGTTCGTTTCTGTCTTTGAATACATAATCTTCTGCGAATGATAAAGTCCATAATAGCCGGAGAGCATATAGCTGACCGCCACTGTCACTAAATAATACGGCATTCCCTCAAATCCAAATAATTCAAAGGAAATCAACAGCGAAGTGATGGGACAATTTGTCACACCACAGAATACACCTATCATGCCACAAGCTGCCACCAAAGTAATTGGCAGACCAAACCATGATGCCACAACACAGCCAAAGGCCGCTCCTATACAGAACGAGGGAACAATTTCTCCGCCTTTAAACCCAGCACCAAGCGTCAACGCTGTAAAGATAATTTTTAATAAAAAAGTATGATTAGGAGTCGTCCCTTCATGAAAAATACGCTCAATAATCTCCATGCCCGAACCTAAATAAGAGGTGTTTCCCACTACCATAGTCAATAAGATAATCACACATCCGGCTGCAAAGATACGGGCATATGGATTCTTTAATAATTTCTTATAAATATGTTCTGTTCCATGCAGGATAATACAGAATAAAACGCTGACACCGCCAATGAGTCCGGAAAAAATAATCATTTTGAAGAAGATAACCGGATCCATGGCTGGAATTTCTCCCACTACAAAGCTTTCCGGCTTTACCTTAAAAAATTCTGCCACAAAATGAGCAATCATGGCACTTGTTACACATGGAACCAATGCAGAATAATGCATAATTCCAATGCTGATGACTTCCAATGCGAAAATAGCTGCCGCCATAGGCGTACCAAACAGTGCTGAAAAGCCAGCACTCATACCGCACATAATGATAATGCGCTGATTATTTTCATTCAGGTTATATAATTTACCCAATCTATTTGCAATGCTGCCGCCGAGCTGGATAGCCGCCCCTTCACGCCCAGCAGAACCACCGCATAAATGGGTAAGCACCGTCGAAATAAAGATCAGCGGTGCCATCTTAAATGGAATCTTCGTTGAGGAATGAATAGAGGAAATGACCATATTCGTTCCTCTGTCATCCGTATTTTTAGAAACATGATACAAAAAAACAATAAGCATACCAGCAAAGGGCAGCCCTAAAATAATGATAGGATTTGCATTTCGAAATTCATTTGCCCAGACAAGTGCATGTCCAAAAACAGAACTGATAGAACCCACGAGCAGACCAATCCCCACACTGATTAAAAGCCACTTTACTAAAACCTTCACGTAATAGCCGCTTCTTAATAAACATCTTTTCAGTTCTGCTACACTTTTCTGCCAACTTTCTTCAAACATGCTTTACCTCAGTTTTTCTTTTATAAATCTGCTCATATAATTACTCTTTTTTTATCCCAATATTTCATCAATAAATATGGTCCTCTGTTTTCCCAAGTCAATCTCCTTTGGCTGAGACAATGGTTTGTAAAAGCTGTTATAATGCACGTTTACGACCGGACGGGCACCATGATTTTTTCTGATGTTAGTAACAATTCCAATTTCTCCCGTGGATAAACGGACAAGCGCGCCCATCGGGTAAAGTGCAATACTTTTTACAAACTGGTTTACGAGTCTGCTGTCAAAATAAATACCACTCGTTCCGTAAATAATTTCTAACGCTTCATATGGTTTCATACCATTGTAAACAGTACTTTCTGTAATGTTTGCACAAATAGCTACAATTCTGGCTCCTATCGGAATTTCCTCGCCTTTTAACTGTTTTGGATAACCGGAGCCGTCTACACGTTCCTCATGATACTCTATAATTTCTGCCACTTTTCTTGACAAATTATTCTGAATAGCAAAATAGTAACCGTATGTAGGATGTTCCTTCCAAAGCAATTCTTCCTGCGGTGTTTTGTCTGCTTTTCCGATTAAAAATGTCATTTCCAAACAACCGGCATCGTGTAAAAGTCCGCCCAGCATAATATCCGTCATCTGATCTAATGTGCAACCACATACTCCGGCAAGCAGACCGGAAAATACAGAAGTCTCTACTGCTTTCTGAAACAGATTACGCTCCTTTACCATACGCATCTGTAAGCAATATGTTAAAACCATCTCATCCTTAACAATCTGTGTAATTACTTCGTACATTCTTTTTACAATCTTAGGAATATCATCCCTTTTGTTTCCAACAATCTGCGGAGATGAATATTTTGAAATCGCAGCGTGGTAAGCCTCTTCCAAAACCACCTGCATCTGATCGATGGGATTAATCTGCAGCGAATTAATATCCGCTATCGAAATCCTCGGAATCTTTCTCTCCACCAGTTTCTGAATCATAGCGCGATTTAGAGACTGTCCTTCTTTGATTAGAAGTTGTCCATCATCCGAAAAAACAGGCTCTGCCAAAACCATACCTACTCGTAACTCTCCCAATGATACCTGATACATAATAACCTCCCAATTTCTGCCTAATACCTTCTGCAAATTATGCATATCAATTTTATTCTATGTTTGACTAAAGCGCTTGTCAATAAAATAACACCGTCTTTTCCCTTCATTTTTTTAATTACGAAAATACGTAAACGTTTTTCTACCTAATACATAATATAATACAAAATATTTTATAGAAATTACAGATGAACAAGTAGTCTTGTTCACTTGATTCTTTAGGAGCCGTTTATGAAAGAAATCCCTTATGACAGAAATGCAGCTATTGCTTATGCTCAAAGATGGGCGTTAGAACGAAACCCTGCTTATTATAATTTTGATGGAATTGGCGGCGACTGTACCAATTTTGCATCCCAAAGTATTTACGCCGGTGCACGGATTATGAATTATACACCAGTTATGGGCTGGTATTACCGTTCTTCCTACGATCGCACCCCATCTTGGAGCGGCGTGGAATACCTTTACAATTTCCTTGTAAATAACAAATCCGTTGGACCATATGCGCATATAGTCTCAGCAGCTGAAGCCATGCCCGGCGATATTGTACAGCTTGGCACCTCAAATGGACATTTTTACCATTCCCCGGTAATTACTTCTGTATCTCCAACCATCATGATTGCCGCACATACTGATGACTCCCTAAACCGGCCTTTGTCCTCATACATTTATGATATGACGAGGTTTATCCACATTGATGGGGTAAGAATATGGTAGGTTCTAAAATAATAAGGGTACACTGCACTAGCAGCGTACCCCTTAAATTGTTGTTTATTATTGCATATTTTGTAAAGTAGAAATAACCGGCTTCGGCTGTCTGTTTTCATAATAGAGTCCCCAATTGCACTCACAACTATCCTCTGCCTCTCCTTTCCAGGATTCATCAAAAGCTTCAAATATAAAACCAATTATCTTCTCTTCCTCAAACCATTCCGTTACTTCTTTAATATAACGGGTCTGATTCTCCTCACTGGAACTTGGTTTTTTCAATTCATCCCTGGCTTTCGTTGCCCAGCCAAGTTCCGTAAAAATAACCTGCTTATCCGGATATAAAGCAGAAATTTCCGCATATTGTTTTTTATTTACTTCTAGTGCCTCATCAATTGTATTGCCATAGTGTAACGGATAACTATGTATACTGATGAAATCCATTAATTCCGCTAATTCCTGCAAAGATTTCCACTCTAATACTCCCTCACAGAAAGTAACCGGCTTATTAACAGCCTCCTTAAAGCGTCTTGCATGCATCATTAAGCGTTCTACTGGAACAATACGTTTACCCCAGCTTGGTGTATTTTCATTTCCAATGGAAACAGCAAAAATTTCTTCCGGAAATTCTTTTACCATTGCAATCAATTTTTCTACTTCCCTGTCATTTCTCTCAGCATTCATTGCTAACTCTTGTTCTGATTTTTCCTGTTTCTCATCCGGACAGGTAGGGTTGTTAACTTCTGCATAATTATCTACGCCAATAATACACTGCAAAGGCATATCATTTTCCCTAATCGTTTCAAGAACCATTCTCGCATGCTCATTAGGATCATACATTCTGAGATATTTATATCCATCTGCTAAAAGAATCTCTAAATCCTCTTTGATCTGTGATTTTAATGGCATCTCTCCATCCGGACACTGTCCTGCTCTATATCCTGAATAACAAATTGCTTTTCCATATTCTATCATTTTAGGCCCTCTCTTTTTCTATCAATATCAGTTAATCTTCTTTTATACTATCTTCTCTTCATCTTCCTGACAAGCCCCTGCATTCCGTTTTTTTATCACTACCTATCCACCAATATTCTTCTCTTATTCTTTTTAAATCCTCACCAAATTCTTCCATAATATACCAAGTCGAATTTGTAATAATGATGAATTTAAGAATCTGTCATTATAGATTTGAGAGAAATAGATGGCATAAGATTATAGATCACCTAAGGTTTATTCCAGTAAAATCTAATATATTATGAAAAAATGGTGTAAAGAAGCTTTTATACAGATTCTTATACCAAATATTTTAAAGCAAGTTATAAATATCTTGCAATGATGGTAAAAAAAGTGGTATAGGAAAAAACTATTGCCATTTATTATTCCAAATTTCTCTTTATGGTGTAAAAAAGAAGAACTTTTTAATTATAATTATGGAATAAAGGTCAATAAGATTCTCTTTTTTATTCCATATTACATTGATGATACTATTTTAAGGTTGCAAAGATCCAATTTATTAACTATAAAGAGAATGTGCCAAATTCCAATTTGTCTATATTATAACTTTCCCATATTTGAAACATAATTCCGAATATGGCTCTCTGTTAAGAGTACATACATTTTCCACTAAGCAAAAAAATAAGAGAAACGCCGTAAAATCAACGTTTCTCTCACTTTTAAATTACTGCAGGTGGCCGGACTTGAATGAAAAGTCGCCACCGCAAACCCGCATAGAAAGGAGCTTGCCGGAATGCTGACTTGGGGTGTGTAAACGGAGTGTAAACATTTTTACTGCGCCTCACCCCAAATACTAAAAGTTAATTGAGTTCTTTCTAACATAAAATTTCCCATCAATTTCTTCGAATTCATTTCCTAGTAGCATATTTAGGATATTTTCCCCCATAAACTCAGCTAAAGATCTAGGGATGTATTCATGCCATGTATATCCATCAAAAAATCCGTACTCTCCATCGCATAGTATAAATACCCATAACGATAAACTATTATTCAGGTAAACTTTCAAAAAAGCATCCTCTCCAATAATTATATTAATATGTCGGAAGTCACGATTACTTTCATTCGTTATCTCCTTGTATACATAGCGCTCCCATTTTAACATCATTTCTGCATCCAACTTAGCTTTTCTCTTATCTGTCACTTTTCCTTCTCCATTCATACACATATTTTTCTTTCAGTTAAACACATTAGTTTAATTAACGTTATCTTCTACTATTTTTCTTTTTTGCTTGTTCATTCCACCACTCTATACTAGGCCGTTTCCCTTCTGGGACTTGTTCTAAACATTCATTCAATTTCTGTTTCATATCAATCCAATAACATTCACGACTTGCAAGACGTTGCGCGTCTTTAAAATAATTATCAAACTTGTACTCTACTTCCTCCAAAAATTTGCATACTATTTTGCTATCTTTATCGATAAAAGCTTCATTCAATTTAGTTACTGCATGTACTCCATCAATAACTTTATAAAGATGATTTGTAATTCTAGAACTCACAATCTCTGATTTGCCTATGTATACACATTTTTCGACATTATTCTTTAAAACAAAAAATCCATAAATTCCTCTATTTCCTTTAGGTTGTTTTTCAATACTTTCATCAATAATAATCTTTTCTGAAAATTCTTCTTTTATTAACAAAAGACTTTTAGACACCCCCATTATTTTCACCTCCTTGTAATTTTTATGTGACCGTTATAATAGACATTTCGCCTGAATTCGGTAAATATTTTAAAGCAATAGTTGTTTTTCTATAATTACCATGAATTGTAAGCATATCCACACACACATTAAATTTTAAATTACCATATTCATCTTTCTGCAAATTATAAATATAATTACTACATATTAACTTATATACTTCTCTTATAAATCGCTCCTTGTCGTCCACACCATATCCAATAGATTGTAAAAGTGCTCCCTTTTTTCCTTTCTCATTTTTTGTAAGATATTCTTTCCATTTTTTATCACTAACTTCTAAATGTAATTTATTTATTGTATCAAACCGAGGAAATAACGCATTAAAAGAAAAACACACGTCTTCTTCATCAGGTACTTCTGTTTCTATTTTATAACTTAGGAATGAAAAAAAGCTTTCTTCGTTAATACTTTTAATAAAAAAATTATTTTCTTCAAAAGGATACCCTATCATATTTATATTCTCATCATCAGAATAATCTGACGGATGCCCTAGAATAATCTGATTCTCACATTTTATACACATATGTATTAAAACATAGGAAATATATGACTTAAAACAAGAACTGTGTGTTACATCAACATATCCTATAAACCAAGAATTCTGCGATAATTTTTCAACAATGCGTTCTCGCTGGTTGTTGGTTAAGCGATTAAAGTATATCAAAAAATATTGATTACTACATCTATACTCCGTTGGATTATATACCACCATTTGCTCAGCTAACATATAAAATAAATTGACTTGTGATTCACTTCCTTTATTAGAAATATCAATATAATCACCATACATAATACTGTAGGTACTATCCTTATCTAATGCAGGAAGCAATTTCTCAAATATATATTTACCATAGAAATCTGATTTTATATTACTTGTATCGATAACAAAACATATTTCAGATTTGTCTTTATCTTGATTTGGTATTAACGCACCTTTTAATTTATTATAAGAAATATTCTTCTTTCCTAATCTTTCTATTAACTGATTAAAACTTTCTGATATTATATTATAAACCTCTAAATCCGAAAGTTTAAAAAAAGACTTGGTAACAGAATATATC
>CAZHGE010000048.1:0-21981 GCA_964531805.1 uncultured Lachnospiraceae bacterium | reverse complement strand
ATCTTCTGGTAGCGTTCCCATTCTCGTGGCTGTGTTGCTTCGATATATTTAATCATTTTAGAAAGGTCAATTCCCTTTTCCCTGTCAAAAGTGGCATCGCTACCTTTGGTATATCCACCATTTGACAGCATATAAGTTTCTATATCCTGTTCAAATCTTTTTTCCTTTATATCCACTTCGCCACCTCCTTATCTTTCAAAATGAGATATTCTTCCATATTTTTCTTGTGAATATTTCAGCAAGTCATATATTTCTCTTTTTAAAATATAATGATATTTTGCTGGTATTGTTTCATACATTGGAAACATTATTCTATTCCCTGCATTTGAATTAGAAACTGGTTTTATTACTTCCTGTCTTTCTTCTTCAATCAAAGAACGATGTACTAAGTTTGAATTTAACAGACACTCTCCAAAATATGTACCATTGTCACAATATGGCTGGTTTTCTGTTTCCAAAAACTGTACAAGCAACTTATAATCTGGTATTGAAAGTTTATCTACATATCCCCACAATACCTCTAATGTTTTTTCTTCATCTTTTAACTGCATTTTGTTTAATTTTTCATTTGCATTTGCTTTTTCAAACAAATTTTTTATTCCATGAAAAATCATCTTTATCAGCCACATGATAAAATATATTGCTAAAAACCAAATACAAAAAGTAAATATGCAATACCCTGTAACAGTAAATTTCACTAGCATAGAAAAATCTTCTGGTGTCTTATAGTATGTAACAAAAGTTAAAACTACCGATAAGACTGTTGGTATCAAACACTTCTCCAGAAACATTTTTACAATGTCTAATAACTTATCAAATGTCATTACACCACTTCCTTTTTTCCTGTCACATATTCATAAATAAGTGACTTTTTGTATGTTTCCATTTCTTCAATAAAGGTTTCTTTTTTCTTTATCAGTGCATCTATTTCCATACATCTACTATCAAGAAACTCAACAATTATTTGTTGCTCTGCTTCGGTTGGAACAATAATCAGCATTTCATTCAATGTTCCCAATGATAAATTTTGAATTGTTGTTCCATTTAAACTAAGCGACATAAAATTTTTAGCAAGCGAACTCTGCAAATAATACTTCATATAACCTTTGTTTATACCACTTTTTAGCGTGATGTATCCTGCACTTTTTCCTAATAAAACCTTTTCAAAATTATAAAAAGATAATTTCCCATAAGTCGCTCCATTTAAGGCTATCATAATTGTTTGACCATTCAGTAAAGGTTTTTTATATTTACTATACTCCAAATCGTTTAACTTATTAGTAGAAGATTTTATTTCTAAATACTCTCCGCCTATATTATTGCCATTTATGAAATATACATCTCCTTCATCATCATATTCGGGCGTACTGTGTAAACCATCACCTATTTCTTCTGACAAATATTTCAACTTACATAATTCCCACTCTATTGGAATACGCTTTATAAAAATATTATCAACATTTTTATACTTATCATCTACTCTACCTGCACCCAATATAGCCTCTGTTATAACACTTGCCTTATATTTTTTATATTCCTCAATAGACATTCTTGTTTTATCAATGATTGCGTCTATTTCGCCAATTTTTTCATCAAGAAATTCTGCTATTTTTTCTGCTTCCTCTTGACTTATATTTGGAAAAGGTAAATTTAGCATATCACTTGCATTAAGAGCACTTCTTACACCATTATTTCCTAATTGATTAAATATTGCTCTTTGCCACATATTATAAAAATAATAATATCCATACTTTGTATATTTTTCATTATTCAGGATAATATATACTGGCGATACAATTCCTGTGTATGGGGAATAACCAACTCTGCTAGTATTAACATTTTCCAAATCAATCATCTTAAATACTAATTCTTTTTCACATAATATCTGATATGTTGAAAGACTTTCTGATTGCAACCCTTTACTATCATCTTTTGGTCGTTTTAATACCCCATTTAATGTAAGGGATAATCTTTCATATTCTGCTTCCTTATCCCCTACAATTTTTTTGTGATTACTAAATATATTTTTCACTCGTACCATTTTCCAAGTTTCTGGAATATTTCCCAACCATTCAACGCCACTATCTTTCATTGTTCGTGCCATAATTACGCCTCCTTAAACAACTTTGTTAAAGAAGACATTATGTCCGCTTCCAGCACCGATAAACGCTTTTCAATATCTTCTGAACATTCTGGTGCTTCATACTTGTAGAAATATCTGGTAAATGGTATTTCATATCCTACCTTTGTTTTTGACTTATCAATCCATGACTCTGGATTATAAGGCTTTACTTCCCTGTCAAAATAAATATCAATATCTTCCACAAGTGGCACATTTTCAAAATCACGCTTAGAAGCATCCGCAACAGGAGCATTTTTCTTTCCCTTTGTTACAACTGCACCATTTTCATACAACGGACTTTCTATCTGGATTCTATTAAATCCAAAATCCTCGTTATTGAAAATTTTGGATTCACATACTTTTCCATCAAATTCGTATGTGGCATTTACAAATTCTCCATACGCTTTTACAATTACTTCTCTGTCTACCTCAGTTATATCATTACGCTTATTTCCTAAATTCTTTCTTCTTGCAACAACCATTTTAGAAGCATCTATTAACTGTACCTTTCCCCGTCTGTGTGCTGGCTTATTCTTTGAGATAAGCCAAATATATGTTGTTATATTTGTATTATAAAATACATCTGTCGAAAGTTGCACAATAGCATCTAGCCAGTCATTCTCTAACATATATCTTCTAATTTCTGATTCTCCAGATTCCGCAGAACCAGCAAAAAGAGATGAACCATTATGGATAATAGCCATTCTTCCATCTTCTTTTAACTTTGCAATTCCGTTTAAGTCAAAAAGCATCTGTCCGTCTGAAATCTTAGGTAAACCAACTGCAAATCTTCCGTTATCACCTAATTTTGCTTCATTTTCAACAGCCTTTTTCTCTACTTTCCAGTCAACACCAAAAGGTGGATTACTGATAATATAGTCAAACTTATAACCACTGAATTTATCATCGGACAAAGTATTGCCTTTACGTATATTATCAGAGTTACCGCCACGAATAAGCATATCTGCTTTTGCAATAGCGTATGTTTCCGGATTTAATTCCTGCCCGAATACTGTTACATCTGCATCCGCATCCAACTGTTTTAAACGCTCTGTCATACAAGTAAGCATCTGGCTTGTTCCCATAGTCATATCATATACAGTTTTTGTAACACCTTCCTCAATCAAAGCATCCTTATCTTCTGCCACTAACAAATCTGTCATTAAGTAGATAATATCCCTGCTTGTAAAATGGGCTCCTGCATCTTCATCATAAGATTCTGAAAAACGTTTAATCAAATCTTCAAAGATGTAGCCCATATCAACCGCACTAATTCTATCCGCACCCATATACGCCTGTGGCTTATTAAATGCTTCAATGATAAGGAACAGCATACCATTATTCGCAAGTTTGGTAATTTCCCTGTCAAAATCAAAGTTTTCCAAAATATCTAGCACATTATCAGAGAAGCCATTTAAGAAATCCCTAAAATTCTCTTCGATGTGTTCTGAATCGTTTACCAACTTTTCAAAATCATATACACTGATATTATAAAACTGATAGCCAGAAGCAGTTTCCAAGAAACCATTGATTACTTCCAGATGTTTTATTTTATCGTATGTTTCCAGCACCTTTGCCTTTGTTGGTGCTAATGTATCATTAAATCTCTTAATTACAGTCATCGGTAGAATAACTTTACCGTATTCGTGTGGCTTGTAAAAATCTCTGATAAGGTCAGCAATCGCCCAGATAAGATTTGATTTTTCCTGTACATTTACTGTTGTCTGATTGTTTAAATTCATCGTAATAACCTCTTTCGTATAAAATCTCTCAAACCACTTAAAAATATTTCTTTATTCACCAAACTATCTCTTAGAAAAATACACCACGGTCTCTACATGGACGCTTTGTGGGAAATTATCAAACGCCCTGACTTTCTTAAGCTGATATCCATTCTCACACAGATACTTCGCATCTCTTGCCAGTGTCGCCGAATCACAGCTTACATATACAATACGCTTTGGCTTCATCTGTACCATGGTAAATAGACACTGTTCGTCGCAGCCTTTGCGTGGCGGATCGACTACAATCACATCTGCATAAATACCTTCACTTTCGTATTTCTGTGGTAATACTTCTTCTGCTTTACCAACAAAAAATTCCGCGTTAGTAATACCATTCCGCTTCGCATTTGCAACAGCGTCTTCAATTGCCTGTGGGATAATCTCAACGCCATAAACCTGCTTAGCCTTCTGCGCCAAGAACAAAGAAATCGTTCCGATTCCACAATACAAATCCCATACAGTTTCTTCGCCAGCTAAATTGGCATATTCCAAGGCCTGTTTGTAGATACGTTCTGTCTGAACCGGATTTACCTGGAAAAAGGATAATGGCGAAATGGAAAAAGTCAGATTTCCAATCGTATCCTCAATACGCTCTTTTCCCCAAAGCAAACGGATATCCGTACCCATAATCACATTGGTACGTTCTTTATTTACACTAAGGGAAATGCTGGTCATACCCTCCACTTCCGCTAACTTCTCAATCAACTTTTTAACCGCTGGTATCTTCTCCCCATTCACAACCAAACACACCATGATCTGTCCGGTAGAAAATCCCTTGCGGATCAGTACATGACGCAGTAATCCTTCATGTGTCTCCTCACGGTACGCCGAAATCCCCTCTTCCTTCATAAAATCCAGAATAACTTCCAAAATCTCCTGATTTTCTTCTACTCCAAGAGCACAATCCGTGTTGGCAATAATAGAATGCGTCCGGCCCGCATAAAATCCCGTAATCATATTTCCTTCTTTATCATATCCAAATGGAAACTGTGCTTTATTACGGTAATGAAATGGTTCTTCTTTTTTTCCACCAAGGATTTTACTTTCTGTAACGTTTATCCCCATTCCAACCGGTGCTTCCATAATGGAATCCAGTAACTCTTCTGAAAAGCCACCAATGCGTATCATATTATTTCTTACCTTGCGGTTCTTAAATGCCAGCTGCTGTGCATAGTCCATTGCCTGTAACTGGCAGCCGCCACAGCTTCTGGCAAGAGAACACCTTGGTTCCACACGAAAAGAAGAAGGTGTTACCACCTTCTCTAATTTTGCATATGCATAATTCTTTTTTGCCTTCATGACCTTGGCTTCTACCACATCACCAATCAGGGCATCCTTGATAAAAAAGGTAAAGCCATCAATTTTTCCAATGCCTTCCCCTTCCGTTCCCATATCGGTAATCTCTACCTTAATCATCTGGTTTTTTTCGTATAAAGCATTTTCTTTCTTTTTCATATATCACTCTCTAGTTTACATAACGCTATTGCGGCAGTATCAGCACCACTCTATTCCATCCGCGTCATTCTTACATTCGAATCAAACAAGCGGTTAAAGCCAAGCCAGTCTGTTTGATCTGTATTTTCTAAAAGTTCTGTAAATGTCTCCATTTTCGCATCCGTATTATCTGCAAAATTGAGTGCCACCGCTTCCATAATAGCCGGTTTCTTTGGAGAGCCATATTCATACTCACCATGATGGGCTAAGATGCAATGTTTAATCTCACCCGCAAGTACTGGTGGAAATCCCGGAATATCACGGACTTTTTCACCAACCATTTCCACACCCATAACAATATGTCCCAAAAGGTTACCATCATCCGTATAATCATTTAACGGAAATGGTGAAATTTCTCTTGTTTTTCCCATATCATGTAGAAGTGCTGCTGTAATCAACAGATCTCTTTTTAACAAAGGATACTGTGTGCAATAGAATTCACACATTTTAGCCACACTTAAAGTATGCTCAAGCAGTCCGCCTACAAAACCATGATGAACCGATTTCGCAGCAGAGGAATTTTTAAATTTTTTTATAAAGTCCGTATCTTTTACGAAAAATGCTTCCAATAAATCTTTTAAAAATGGGTTCTTGGTACGCTGGATCATTGCCAGAAGTTCCTGATACATTCCTTCAATATTTTTCTTGGAAACAGGAAGATAATCTGCTGGATCATATTCTCCTTCACGACAGACGCGGACTCTTTTTACACTAATCTGTAAAGCCCCCTGAAAACTACTCACATCACCACCCACTTCAATATAATCCATGGGTTCAAATTCTTCGATTCCCGCACTATTCGGATCCCATACCTTAGCATCTAAGGTGCCGCTTTTATCCTGTAAAATAACATTTAAATAGGTCTTTCCGTTTTTTGTGACTGCTGCCTGTCTGTGTTTACAAAGATAAACATCATACACTCTGTCACCATCATGGTAATCTTTTAAATATTTCATGTAAAATTTATACCTTTCTATGTATCGTATTTTATTTCATTTTTCCTAAAATGATGGGAATGGTAATCTCCCGATATCCTTCAGTTCCCTGTCTGTTGATTACCACATCCACCGTTTCTTCGGGTTGGTACTCAGCCAATACTTCTGTATACTGTTCAAAAGACGTAATCGCCATACCACCTATACTGGTAATAATATCTCCGCTCTGTATACCGGCTTTCATAGCAGGGGAATCCATCACAATCCCTGTTACATAAGCTCCTAATGGAACGCCTAAAGATTCGTTTGCTTCTTTTGTTACATCAATTCCATTGATTCCCAAATAAGCCGCTTCTTCTCCGTTTGACATTCTTTCCAAAATATCTTTTACTTCTGTAATCCCGATTACAGATAGCAGATTTTTACTTGTTTGAGCATTATAATCCTGTTTAACGATACCAAGCACCTCGCCGGAAAGATTGAGCATAAAACCAGTTGCTTCTTCACTTCCATAAATATCCGTCGTAAGCAGTTCATAATTACAATCTGCCATATTCAACGTAGTTCCTCTGGAAGTAATCATACCATATGCTACCGATTCTGTATTCCCAAAAGGTCTGCCAACCACAATAACAGGCGATGCCAACAAACTCATGGGTTTCGAACTTCCCAAACGGGCAATGTGCACGACATCCATCGTTTCTTCTGATATATCACTTAATAAAACGGCTACTACAGATAATCCAGTATTTTTATCCTGTTGCACGTAAGTACCCGTAACCGCTTCTCCATTTTGGAACGTTACTGTAATTTCTTCTGCTTTTTCCATATCCAGAGAATCCACCAAAATCAAAAATTGCTTTGATGTACTCGCATAAACAATCCCGGAATGGAGACCTTTACTTTCATACTCATTATTAAACCAGTCCACGTCCTGACTTACCCCGGTTACCGTTACCATGGACCGGCGGAAATTCGTTGTAACCTCATAGAGTCTTTGATAAGTTGATACATATTCCTCCATCACGTCACTGTCTTTTTGAATAATGGTTGGCTTAACCTCTGTGGCTGGTTCCTCCTCTGTAATCAACATATCTTCTGGTAAAATTTCATCCTCTTCCTTTGGAAGTTCCACTACTTCCGGTGCAGGTTCCGGATAAAGCAGATTGCTGAATACCGGTTCCAATACTAAAAATGTAATACATGCAAACACACCAAAAATCACCGCCATGGAAACCGTAATCATGGTTCTGCGCATCAATTTTTTACGATTGATGGGGCGCTCCTTCATGCGTTCTTTTATCATCTCATAATTTTGGTTCTGTTCAAAATCTTCCATTTCAAATCCTTTCTAAACGCTGTTTTGAAATGATTTACGCGTGTTTTTAGTATAGCGGATTCGACCTTTCTTGTAAACACCAGCAGTGTTGTCTTATTGGTTAGAAATATGGTATTATCAAAGCAGTAGTTTTATTTAGAAAGGCTTTATTGATCTATATGAATTCCAAAGTATTACAGACACTTGAATACCGTAAGATTATTGGACATCTTGCAGACAAAGCAACCTCTGCTCCCGGACGGGAATTATGTCTTAACCTGATTCCTGAGACGGACATGGATGTTATCATACACAACCAGCAGGAAACTGCGGATGCACTCTCCCGTTTACTTCGAAAAAATGGCATCTCCTTCGGTAATAATAAACCACTTGGAGCCTCGCTGAAAACATTGGACATTGGTGCATCTTTATCCGCTGGTGACCTCTTGAAAATTGCCGGTTTACTGGAAAATGTTAATCGTGTAAAAACATATGGTCGTAAGGAACGCCCGGATCTTCCGGATGATTCCCTGACTCACTATTTTGATGACCTTCAGCCATTGACGCCAGTCAGTGAAGAACTGCGCCGCTGTATCTTATCGGAAGAAGAAATTGCTGATAATGCCAGTTCCACACTGATGCATATCCGCAAAAGCATTGCTGCTGCAAACGATAAGATTCGTCACCAGCTCAATTCCATGGTAAATGGTTCTTACCGTACTTATTTACAGGATGCCATTATTACCATGCGTGATAACCGCTATTGTATTCCAGTCCGTGCGGAATATAAAAGCCAGGTGCCCGGTATTGTCCATGACCAGTCTTCTACCGGCTCCACTTTATTTATCGAGCCGTCAGCAGTGGTCGAACTCAACAATAAGATCCGTGAATTATTCATGGAAGAAGATAAAGAAATCGAAATTATTTTGGCAACTCTGAGTTCTATGGTTGGAGAACATACTGCTGAAATTGCAAATAACCAGACTATTATGACCACGTTGGACTTCATTTTTGCAAAGGGTGCACTGGCACTGGAACAAAATGCTACACAACCTGTTTTTAACAGGGACTATGTAATCAACATCCGCAAAGGACGCCATCCTTTGATTGACCCGAAAAAAGTCGTTCCAATCGACATCCGTTTGGGAAAAGAATTTGATCTTTTAATCGTGACCGGCCCCAACACAGGCGGTAAGACGGTTTCCCTAAAAACCGTCGGCCTTCTTACCTTAATGGGACAGGCGGGACTTCACATTCCTGCTTCGGACCGTTCACAGCTTTCTGTTTTTACAGAAGTATTTGCCGATATTGGTGACGAACAGAGTATTGAGCAGAGTTTATCCACCTTCTCCTCCCACATGAAAAATGATGTGGCAATTTTAGAACAGGCATCCGTGGATTCTCTTTGCTTGTTTGATGAGTTAGGTGCCGGTACTGATCCAACAGAAGGTGCTGCCCTTGCCATTGCTATTTTGGACTATCTCCACAAGCGGGGCATCCGTACGATGGCAACCACTCATTACAGTGAATTAAAGGTATATGCCTTAAGTACTCCGCAGGTTGAAAACGCCTGCTGTGAATTTGACGTGGAATCCTTATCCCCGACCTACCGCCTTTTGATTGGTGTTCCGGGAAAAAGTAATGCCTTTGCCATTTCCAGCCGCTTAGGTCTTTCCGATGAATTGATTGAGGCCGCCAAAGGCCATATTACTCAGGAAAAGGAAAGTTTTGAGGATTTACTTGCAGACTTGGAAAGCAGCCGCCTTTCTATTGAAAAGGAAAAAGAAGAAATTGCCGCTTACAAAGAACGCATTCGCACCCATCAGGAGCAATTGAAAAATAAACAGGATAAAATCGAACAGTCCAAAGAGCGGATTTTACGGGAAGCTAATGAAAAAGCCCGCGAAATTTTGAAAGACGCCAAGGATGTTGCAGATGAAACCATCCGTACCTTCCAAAAGGCAAGCCAGGGTTCTTCCATGAGTGATTTGGAAAAATCCCGTGATAAAGTTCGTAACAAACTAAAAAATACATCCGATAAACTATCCATCAAAAATCAGGAACCAGCCCACAAACCATTAAAACCGGGCCAGCTCCAGTTGGGTGATAGTGTTAAAATTATATCCCTTGGTATGCGTGGTATTGTTAACTCCCTTCCGGATGCCAAAGGCAATTTATTTGTACAATGCGGTATCATGCGCTCAAATGTAAATATTAAGGATCTGATCCTGATTCCGGATGAACCGACAATCAGCAAATCCAAAACATCTCAGAAAACCAATGCTGGTAAGATTAAAATGTCAAAGACCTATAATATCTCACCAGAAATTAACCTTCTGGGTAAGACCGTGGATGAAGCTTTATCCGTATTAGATAAATATTTGGATGATGCTTACCTTGCACACCTAAAGAGCGTCCGTATCGTTCATGGAAAAGGAACCGGTGCACTTCGTAATGCCGTACAACAGCATTTACGCCGCACGAAATACGTGGACTCCTTCCGTCTCGGAGAATTTGGAGAAGGTGACGCTGGAGTTACCATTGCTGTTTTTAAGGAAAAATAATCCGTTGTTTTTACAGCATAACTACTATAAATATAAATGGGAAATATTCCAAAATGGCAGAAAGGAAAATTATGGCAGCAAAACAAAAAATCATGATCGTAGATGACGATAACAATATTGCAGAACTAATCTCCCTGTATCTGACAAAAGAATGTTTTGAAACACAGATTGTAAATGATGGAGAATCTGCTTTAACGACATTTGAAACCTTTTCACCCAATCTGATCTTATTGGATCTGATGCTTCCGGGCATTGACGGTTATCAGGTATGCCGCGAGATTCGCAGCAAATCCGCTACACCCATCATCATGCTTTCTGCAAAAGGTGAAGTTTTTGACAAAGTATTAGGACTGGAATTAGGTGCAGATGACTATATGGAAAAACCTTTTGATTCTAAAGAACTTGTGGCACGTGTCAAAGCTGTACTTCGCCGCTATAAAGCAGCACCGGAACCTGTTTCAGACCCTGCAGTTAAATGTGTGGAATATCCAGATCTGACCATCAACCAAACAAACTATTCCGTAATCTACATGGGCAATATTATAGACATGCCTCCAAAGGAATTGGAATTGTTATACTTTTTAGCCTCTTCGCCAAACCATGTATTCACCCGCGAGCAGCTGCTTGACCAAATATGGGGCTATGAATATATTGGTGATACCCGTACCGTTGACGTGCATATTAAACGTCTCCGTGAAAAAATTAAGGACCACGAATCCTGGAAGATTGCAACTATCTGGGGTATCGGCTACAAATTCGAGGTGAGAGCATGAGGAAAACCCTCTATCTGAAATTTTGTCTTGCATATTTGATTTTTGGCTTTTTTGGTTTCTTTGTTGTGGCAACCTTTGTATCCAATATGACTCTCGAGCATTTAAAACGTGATAAGTCGGAAGCACTATATAAAGAAGCTACACTGATTGCCAATTCCTATGCATCGGATTTGTATACGAATGATGTTTCACTGGACACTGTAAAAAAACAGTTGGATGCCATTGATATATTCATCGATTCCACTATTTGGATCATTAATCCCTCCGGTCGACTGATTTTGAGCACGGATAGTCCTTTGGACGTATCCACGGAAGTGGTTGTCGAAAATTTTGATCCAACTATTACGGTAGGTTCCTACTATACAGTCGGTACTTTTTTTGATTCCTTTGAAACAGAAATGCTCAGTGTGTTTGCACCGATTACTACCAATTATAAAGTACAGGGATATGTAGTAATTCATACATCCATGGACGATTTGCGCGCATCCAGCGAAAGTTTATTATCCATCTCCTACATCATGCTCATTATCCTGTTCTTACTGTCACTGATTATTCTGTTTTTTGTGACAGAATTTGTATACATACCTTTGAAAAAAATTACAACGGCTACCGAGCAATATGCCTCCGGCAATATGCACTACGAATTATCCGTGGACAGCGAAGATGAAATTGGTTACCTTGCCGCAGCACTTTCCTATATGGCAAGCGAGATTGCAAAAAATGAAGATGGTCAGAAAAAATTTATTGCCAATGTATCCCATGACTTCCGCTCTCCATTAACCTCTATTAAAGGCTATTTGGAAGCTATGCTTGATGGAACCATACCTCCGGAGCTGCATGAAAAATATCTGGGAATCGTATTAAATGAAACTGAACGACTGACCAAATTAACCAACAGTTTATTAACCTTAAACAACCTGAATATGCGCGGTATGGTTTTAGAAAAAACAGTTTTTGATATTAATCAGGTGATTCGTACCACAGCTGCTTCCTTTGAAGGAACCCTGGGGCAAAAACGAATTTCTGTAGAACTCGTCCTGACGGGCGACACGCTCCCTGTACAGGCAGATATGGGAAAAATTCAACAGGTTCTTTATAACCTATTGGACAATGCCATCAAGTTTTCACACCATGATTCTACGATTAAAATTGAAACAACTGAGAAACATCAGAAAGTCTTTGTTTCTGTAAAGGATAGCGGAATCGGAATTCCTAAAGAAAGTCTGAAAATGATTTGGGATCGATTCTATAAAACGGATTTGTCGCGTGGAAAGGATAAAAAAGGAACGGGCTTAGGATTATCAATTACAAAAGAGATTATTCACGCCCATAATGAAAACATTAACGTCATCAGTACTGAAGGTGTAGGTACAGAATTCATCTTCTCCTTGCCACTGGTAGATGATGATGAGGATATGTAAACTTAACAGGGAGAAGTATTCATTCCTACACGACACGCTTGCGCTCCACTTATGACGCAACGGTACTAAGCTCGTAAATACCTCGCTAAGTACCGGCGTCAACATAGGGTCGTTTTTGGAATAAATTCTTCTCCCTTTATGTACTCTTTATATATCCCTCAACAAGCGTGTTGCGGGGGAATAGATATATCGCCCTTTTCTATTACATACCCCGGCCTTATTCCTTCCAATGCAGGCGGTGTAGTTCTCCTTCCATCTGCATGTTACAAAAATTATTCTGGCGTAAAGCTTCATATAGCATAATAGATACTGAGTTGGATAAATTTAGTGATCGGATTTCATCCAACATCGGAATTCGGACACAAGTATCTTCGTAATCTACTAAAATCTCCTCCGGAATGCCGGCACTTTCCTTACCAAACATAATATAATCATCCGGACCATATTCTACTTCTGAATATACATGTTTGGCCTTGGTAGTTGCCATCCAAATCTTAGCATTTGGATTTTTAGCAAGGAAATCTTCGAAGTTAATGTATCTTCTCACATCTAATTTATCCCAATAATCCATCCCAGCACGCTTTAAATCCTTTTCATTCAAGCGGAATCCTAATGGCTCAATTAGGTGTAAAGTAGAGCCCGTTGCCACGCAGGTTCTGCCGATATTTCCTGTATTTGCCGGAATCTCCGGCTGATGTAATACAATGTTCATATTATAATCTCCATATTTTGAGATAGCTGGTACAGCAATGCCATACCAGCCATTCACATACTCTTATTTGTTTTGTTCATCTCTGAGTTTTTTCACAAACTCTGCCAGTCTTCCAATTGCGATTTTCAGATTATCTAAGCTATAAGCATATGAAATACGAAGGAATCCTTCGCCAGAATCACCAAAGGCAGTTCCCGGTACAGCAGCTACTTTATATTCCTGTAAAAAGCGTGTAGCAAATTCATCACTAGTCATGCCAAACTCTTTGATACATGGGAATACATAAAATGCACCAAATGGCTCAAAGCAAGGCAAGCCCATCTCTTTAAAGGCGTGCATCAGATAACGTCTTCTCTGGTTGTAGGATTCACACATCTGCGCTACATCTTCATCTCCGTTACGAAGAGCAGATACCGCCGCATACTGGCTTGTAGTTGGTGCACACATAATCGCAAACTGATGGATTTTTGTCATCTGCTCAATAATATTTGCAGGGCCACAGGCATAACCAAGTCTCCATCCTGTCATGGCAAATCCTTTTGAAAAACCATTAATTAAAATCGTTCTTTCCTGCATTCCCGGTAAAGAAGCAATGGATACATGCTTTCCTTTATATGTAAGTTCTGAATAAATCTCATCGGAAAGCACAAAAATATCTTTTTCTAAAATTACTTCTGCAATCGCTTCCAAATCTTCTTTTTCCATGATTGCACCTGTTGGATTGTTCGGGAAAGGAAGAATTAAAATCTTTGTCTTATCTGTAATCGCATCCCGAAGTTCCTGTGCAGTCAGACGGAATTCATTTTCTGCCTTAAGATCAATAATCACAGGAGTTGCACCTGCTAAAATAGCACATGGCTCATAGGAAACATAACAAGGCTGTGGAATTAATACTTCATCTCCCGGATTCACCATAGCACGAAGTGCCATATCAATTGCTTCCGAACCACCTACTGTAACCAATGTTTCCTTTGCCGCATCATAAGATACATTGTATTTTCTTTCTAAATAAACACAGATTTCTTTTCTTAAATCCATTAAACCGGCATTAGAAGTATAAAAAGTACGCCCCTTTTCCAAGGAATAAATACCCTCATCACGAATATGCCATGGGGTATCAAAATCCGGTTCACCTACACCAAGAGAAATAGCATCCGGCATTTCGCTGACCACATCAAAAAACTTACGGATTCCAGATGGCTTAATATCAACAACTTTATCTGCTAATGGGTTTCTCATGGCATTATCTTCTCTCTTGTATCTTCATGTTTTTTAGCAAGAACGGTACCGTGGTCTTTGTACTTCTTTAAAATAAAGTGAGTTGCTGTACTTAATACACTTTCCAAAGTTGAAAGTTTATCAGAAACAAAAGAAGAAATTTCTTTTAATGATTTTCCTTCTAATGAGATTAATAAATCATAACCTCCGGAAATTAAATAAACAGCATTTACTTCTGGATATTTGTAAATACGTTCTGCAATATTGTCAAATCCCTGTCCTCTCTGTGGAGTTACACGTACCTCAATCAATGCAGATACTTTATCGATGGAAGTCTTTTCCCAGTCAATCAATGTGTGATAACCACAGATGACGCCTTCTTCTTCCATTTTTGCAATCTCATTTACTATATCAATTTCTTCACAGCCTAAAATTATTGCTAATTCTTTCATATCAATGCGGCTATTTTTTTCAATTACTTGTAAAATCTTCTCTCTCATATTTTTTTCCTTTCTTATATTTATCAAAGATAAAATGTAGAAAACCTTTGCAGTTCCTTTTCCGGCTTAGATTTTCTTTTCACCTTCTTGGCGGCTCTAAAAAGCGCTTTTCATCTTCATTTATAATTACTTTATCATTATCATCTGTTATCATACCGATGACTTCTGCTGCGATTCCCTGCTGCCAAAGAGCCTCTACTAACGTATGCCCATTCTCTGTCACAAATAACAGTGCACCATCAGAACGCATCTCATAAGGATTGTACCCTAAAAACTCACAAATTTCTACAGTCTCCTGTTTAATCGGTATTTTTTTCAGATAAACCTGTAGTCCAACACCAGCCTTTTCGCCTAATTCCCAGAGGGCTCCAAAAATGCCTCCCCCTGCAACGTCGTGCATTACGCTGACGCCGGACTTAATGGCGGTGGCAGCCTCCGGAAGTATGGAATAATACTGTTCCAGATTCTGCGCAGACTTAATAAAGAACGCAGGATAACGGGTTAGAAGATCTTCCTCTTTTTCTCTTGCAAGGCGTGCGGTCTCACTAATTCCAATCCATTTGCTCATTACAATCTCCTGTCCCGGAGATACATTCATTTCCTTTTCGTCTTCCTTATAACCCAAAGCCGTTGCAGATACGATTGCTGTCTGAATATCCGGCAGAGTTTCTGTATGTCCTCCACTAATGGTAATCTGTAAAGAAGCAGCTGTCTGGGCTGCCGCTTCCATCATACGTTTCAAGGCAATTTCCCGGTAACGTTCGGGCAACATAATATGTAACTGTACTGCAAAAGGAATAGCTCCTCCAGCTGCCAGATTATTTGCCGCCCGCATAATTGCATGTGCTGCAGGTAGATTCCCTTTTTCTCCTGAAACAGATGCTGTAGCAACTGCTAAAACTTTATCTTCCTCTGAAAAAAGGGCGCAATCTGCCCCTATGGCTGCGCCCCTTTTCATATACTCATTATTTGGTTTTAAATATTTAAGAACGGAACGTTTTAAAATTGGTTCCGATACTTTTCCTATTTTCATAACCAAAAGTTCCTTTATCTATTCGCAGGATATTTGACCATCCTACTGTATTAAATGTCCGGTACTATATTTGCTTCCGGAGGTAATGGCTCCTGTTGTAGTGGTGTCACAATACTGCTTGCAACCGCACACACATGATCGATACTTCCTGTAGCAATTGCTGCCTGCATCTGATTATACGCGTCTGGATTATCAGTTGCAACACCTACTGTTACAGTACGCGGCACCATTTTATACGTACTCTTATTAACCACTTCTCTATGCGTTTCTACACCGTTTTCATACACAACCTTAACCAGCTTCGTCTTATATCCAACATGGGCTGACTGTATTTTGGTATAACCAACCGGCTGTGCAGCATCCTGAATGATGTTTTCCGATGTGGGCTGAATTGTTTCTAAAACCTCACTCACATAATCCACACTACGGCCTGCACTTCTTGTTTCTTTTCCGTAAATATTAAATGTAACCTGTCGGTCCGGTGTTGTAATTCCTTCCACATAAATCGGAGCATCCGTATTATTTGTAAATCGGAAATCTTTTCCCGCAGACTCTGCAATTGCCGCATCCGCTGAAAGCGGCACATATGCAACACTCATAGAGTGGCTGCTTCTTTCTGAAATCTCCAGTTCTGCCCGTAAAACTGCATTATATAATGTGGTTGAAACCTGACAGATACCACCACCAAGACTATCAACAACTAATCCATTCAAATAAGAACCTGCCATCTTATAGCCATTTGCTTCCGTAAATGGAGTAACTAATTCTAACATGGAGAAAGTCTCTCCTGGGTAAAGGGTAACACCATTAACAAGGCGTGTCCCATTTTCCACATTTGCCACACGGGCACCAGAAGAAGTTGTGTAGTATGTGGTATAAGAACCTAATACATCCTTTACCTGCTGTAATTCTTCTACACTACCCTTTGGATTTTCAACAACGACAGGAAGTGTAAGAGTTGCTTCACTACCATCCCATTCATTTAGCACAAAATCCCGAACCGCTTTTTTAGCCGCATCCGCATCAATATGAATACCCTGTTTGCCTTCTGCAATCAAAAATTCACCATTTACTCTGCTTAATGAAAGATCAACAGCATCTTGATCATAGGCAACACAATCCGTATCAATCAACTCATCTAATAACTCTGTGTCAAGAGTATAAGTGGTATCAATTACATAATTTTCTCTTTCAAGATCCTTTTTAAATTTGTAACGTTCAATCACGTTACCCACTCTGCCCACTGTTGCTGCTTCTTCGACAACTTCAGGATTATTCCAGGTCATTCCCAGCTGTGAAGGTGTAATCACTACTTCCGCATTATTAGCACAGTACAGAGTAATCGGAGTTTCCAATCTATCCTCAACCATCTGACTAACAGCTTCTTTCGCCTCTGTTGCTGTCATTCCGGAAACATCCAGACTATCGATATAAACACCTATTAAAATGGTGTCTTCACCCTTTGCCTCAACGGACATTCCCATACAACCCAGCCAGACGCAGATGGAAACGCCCAACAACAATTTGATAAATTTTTTCATTCAAACAACCTATTTCTATTTCTTTAAAAATATGCTAAAGTTTACAGTAACATCTTACAATAAAGCCGCTGCAATTGTGGTAAATACCATTGTAACGACTACCACAAGAATAATAATAGACGATACAATTTTGCGAGTCTTTTTATTGTTCATATTAAACATATTTTTCACCTTACTTTCATACAAAACCAACAATGCTATATTTACTACTGAAAGGATATTATACTATGAAGTTCCCCTTCTTGGCAAGTTTTATCATCCTTATTATAACAATCACTTTAGCCAGCAAACAAGCTGAAAAAAAGCAAAGAAAAAAGGATCAGGAATTTTGGGAAAAAGAGCAGAAAGCCAACTTTATCCGCAAGAAATCCCTCGATGATTTGGAATATATAGCAATCCCCTTTAATTCCTTCCCTATGGAAACAGCTGCTGATGACGAGATTATTGCATCCTGCCACCGCGATTTGGAAGGTCTCCGCGACGAAAAAATCGTTAATTTTACCGGTTTCAGTAATACAGATCTAAAATTGGAATATGGTACAGCAAACATTACTCCTCTCAGCCAGTACGATCAAAACTATACTCTTTTTGTCCGCACTTTACAGGCCTGGGGGAAACGACTTCATGAATTGGGCTATCATGATGAATCCTTAACAGTACTGGAATATGCCATTGCCACTCGTACAGACATCAGCGCCACCTATTATCTGGCAGCCTCCATCTACCATGAAAAAGGACAGGATCAGAAAATCAACCACCTGCTTTTAGTGGCAGAAACGTTACAGTCTGCCATGAAAAATGCTATCGTCCGTACTCTGAAAGAATCCTATCCAGATATCGGCTAGCTTCATTTTTGGTCAGGCGCTCCACTTCATACTCTGGAACTATTTTATGCTTATCCAGTTCCCGATATAACCGTTCTTTTTGTGCCCTCGTTGCAGGGCACTCTTTTTTTATCTTATAAATCAACTCATAAGGCCCAAATAATTTATTCATCGACGCTTCCAAATCCACTGAATTTCCAAATTCTTCCCACAACTTTAAGTAGAGTCGAGCAGTGGCTCTGGCATCCTCCAATGCCTTATGCGCATCGAGAGGAATCTCATAATGCTTACAGAGAGCGCCCAAACTCCGGCTTTCTAAAGTTGGCAGAAATGTTCTGGCAATCTTAAGAGTATCAATTCCTTTTTTCTCAAAACCCTTTCTCTTAATCCAGTCAGATGGTGCATAATTTACAACCGCTCTTTTTAAAAATGCATAATCAAATGAAATATGATGAGCCATTAATACATCATCTCCGATAAATTCCAATACCTCATGACAAATATCCTGAAATGTTGGTGCATTCTTTATTTTCTCTGATGTAATACCGGTCAGTTCTGTAATACGCTCTGGAATCTCTCTTCCGGGATTAATATAGGTATGAAAACATGCCTCCTCTTTTCCATCCCGAAACCGGACTGCCGCCAATTCAATAATCCCATCTTCCTTATATAAAAGCCCTGTTGTTTCTAAATCTATGGAAACAAAATCGCGAATCATATTTTGCCTCCTGTTTCCACTTTTGTATCAATGGACTTTTTCATACCAGCGCTGCCCACAGCCTTGGATTGTGCGCTTTTTCCTTTTCCGGCACTTGGACACAACTCCTTCAAAAAACATTCTTCACATTTTGGCGTAGGTGCTTTACAAATCGTTCTTCCAAGCCGTATCAAATGGATATTACATAAAATCCAATGATCCTTCGGAAGTTTTTTCATCAGGTCAAATTCGATTTTTACCGGATCAGACTCCTTCGTAAAACCTAATTTATTAGAAATTCTTTTCACATGGGTATCCACTACAATACTTGGCTCGTTAAAAATATTCCCCCGGATTACATTGGCAGTTTTACGTCCTACCCCCGCAAGCGAAGTCAAAGATTCAATATCAGATGGAACTTCACCATCATATTTTTCTACCAGTGTTTTGCAGCAGGCAATAATATTTTTGGCCTTGTTATGGTAAAAACCGGTGGAATGGATATCCTTCTCCAATTCCTTTAAATCTGCATCCGCAAACGCTTGAACTGTCGGATATTTTAAAAACAAGTCCTTTGTCACCAGATTAACCCTTGCGTCCGTACACTGGGCACTGAGCATAGTCGCAATCAACAACTGCCACGCATTTTCATGATTCAAATAACATGTAAAATCCGTTCCATACTCTCTATCCAATGCGTCTAAAATTGCCATGATCTTTTTACTTGCCATAGAAATTCCCGCCTTTCTATCTTTTGTCCGCATACATTTGAGCAATACCACAACACTAAACTGTGCTGCTTCCTATAACACCACAAAACGGCAGTCCTTTGAAATCCGGCTTCTCTCCATATAATCAAACAATACTGGTTGTGGCTGCTCCATTTTTCTATTTATGATTTCTGTAATGGAAACCTTCTCTTTTTCCCATACAGGATAATAGAAAAACTCTATATGAGTCATTTTAGCCAGCTGCTTGCTGTCATACTGGGAATAAGCTGGAAGAAACTCTCTTTCCTGTTCTTCCTTCTGATAAAACTCGCGTAAATACACTTTATACAATGACTGGTCCTTTGCAAAGGAAGGTGCCGTCTTCATATTCTCACGCAGATAACAATCAAATAACAACGATTCCCTACAGATTTCCAAGATGACTTCTGGTACATTAATCTCTTCCCCTGTAGATTCCTTCTGTTCTTTTATCTCATTTACCTCTTCAGTTAAAAATGTCTGTATGGAATCTCCTAACCATGTCTTTTCATCCAACAACTCTTTTACAAAGCCCAGCAGATGCTCATAATGAACAATCCTCTTTGAAGAAGCCAGCAGATAGCCTTTCTTTTCATAATAGACTGCCAGTTTTTCATAAAGAACAAATGCGTCCTTTATCAGTCTTTCTAAAAATCGGATTGTATAGGAAAACTGCCCGCTATTATAAAACAATTCTACCATTTCCTCAATTTGTTTTAAACGGATCACATCGTCATAAGAAAGCCACTTTGTACTTAGCACTTCATAAGGTGTTTCTTCCCTGTATAATACTCCATATTCATCCGCCTGCTCTTCCATGGCAGAACCTTTTAACACTTTTAAAAATCCCAGTTGTAGCTGTTCCGGTTCCATAGAATAAACATCATTAAATGACTGATGAAAAGAATCATAATCCTCATAAGGAAGTCCAGCAATTAAATCTAAGTGCTGATGAATATTTCCTCCGGCATTGACTCTTGCTACTGCAGACCGCAGTTTATCCAGATTCATAGTACGGTTAATCTCTTTGATTGTATGCGAGTTTGTAGATTGAACCCCTATCTCCAACTGAACAAGTCCTTCCCGCATGGATTGTAATAATAATATTGCTTCATCCGTCAACAAATCCGCGGATATTTCAAAATGAAAGTTGGTAACCCCATTGTCATGCTCTTTTATGTAGCTCCAAACTGCCATAGCATGTTCCTGTTTTGCATTGAAAGTACGGTCAATAAATTTAACCTGTGGCACCTTATTATCCAAAAAGATCTGCAATTCTTTTTCCACCAGTTCCAAACTGCGAAAGCGTAATTGCTTGTCTATGGAAGACAAACAATATTTACAGCGGAACGGACATCCTCTGCTGCTTTCATAATATACAATACGATTTTCAAATTCCTTTAAATCTCCATAAAGGAAAGGAATCTCATCCATAGGAAGACATTCCCGTTCTTTTGTATAGCCGGATGGGAGATACAGACCTGCAATTTCTTTTAAGGATGAGTCCGCACTGTTTTTATCTTTAGTGTTTGCATTTCTGTCTCTTTCCTTTTGTGCACTGCACCCGGAATTGTTTGAAAGATACCACTGCAACAATTCTACAAAAGTCTGCTCCCCTTCGCCAATCATAATTCCTGCCAAAAAAGGAAATCTCTGTAATAATTTGTCAGGATGAAAAGAAACCTCCGGTCCGCCCAGCCAGATTGGAACATCCGGCATAACCTTTTGTAAATCACTAATTAGAGAATACACCATAGAAATATTCCAAATATAACAAGATATTGCAATGACATCCGGTTTCTTTTTATAAATATCCGCCTCTATGTCTGCCAGCTGCTGATTAATCGTATACTCTGCAATTTCAATATGCTCACGTAAAGATGCTCCGTCTCCATCCATAAATTTGCTTGAATATGCTGCCAACGAGTAAGTCGCTGGATTGGAATGGATATATTTTGCATTGATTCCAACTAGTACTAATTTCATATTATCTATGTCCCTCTCGACAATATCGTTCTATAAAAACAGCTATTTTGTTCTATAAAATCTATTTTTCTGCTGATATAATCTTATTACACAACCAGGAGGAAAACAACATGTTTCAATTATTACTTGCTATCATTTATTTGTCTTTTATTAGCCTCGGTCTGCCGGATTCTTTACTTGGCTCCGCATGGCCAACAATGTATCAACAATTTAATGTTCCTGTATCATATGCCGGTATTATTTCCATGATTATCGCTCTGGGAACTATCATTTCCAGTTTGCAAAGTGACCGTATGACCCGAAAATTTGG
>CAZHGE010000047.1:0-22188 GCA_964531805.1 uncultured Lachnospiraceae bacterium | reverse complement strand
TTTTTTCAATATTTATAATATGGAGGAAGTAACATGATGTCGAAAAAAATAATAGAAGTAAAATACCCAATAATCATACAATGACAGAATTTTTGAGAGGTCAGGCATCCAAAATTTTTTCCGAAGTAAGTGAAAAGGACGATGTCGTTATTGTAAATAAAAACAGTCGACCTCAAACTGTAATCATATCGCATGAGAGATACAGGCGATTAAAAGAAGATGGCGTTGATATATAGCATTTGGAATAGGAGAAAAAATTATGAAGAGAACGGAAATGGTTAATAGAGTTGGTGTAGAATATCTTACGTCAAATGTTGAGAATGAAGAGTATGCATTATGTTGCATACTACATTTATTCCATATCGTGAATTTGAAGAGGTTTTGGGAATAAAGGGTATTGATGAGTATATCCGCTATGGCGGAACAATGAGCCTTGTTGGAATTAACTATAATGCTGATACACCCTTTTCTAATTCCCAAACTGCGGAAGAGTACATTGATACTGCGATTGCAAAGAATATTCAGCATTCGCTTAAGATGTATCAGTATGGAGGACATTTCCGGCAGTTGTTGGATTTATATGAGCGAGGAGAATTAACAAACGTAATTAATCGAGTGGTGGAGAATATCAACCACAGCTTTACACGTAGTGTTGTAGAAAAGACTTTTAAGTCTCATGATATTTCTGTCACAGCTGTAAATATGCTTAGAGATAGAGAAAATCCAATAAATATTAAAGAGCATATGGATTTGGATGCGGTGACATTTGGAATCATGCAGGTGCTTGATATCCTTAATAAAGAGGAGCAGAGCATTGACATAGAAGAGAGTCACATGATTCAGATTAAAGAGTATCTGGCGTTGTTGGATTTGATAATGGAAATCGATCTTGAGTCGTTGCCGGAAGTAAATCAAAAGAGAAAGGTGACCGTTATTACACAACCGGGTATGCGATATGCACAAGCGAATGCTATTGTGGAAAATTTACTTCTTGATGCAAAGTTCCAAGAACTCTCTATTCAGGAAAGACAGCGCATATTAGAAAGATTGTTGAATGAAATCCGTGGAAGAATGATGGAGGATATTATTTTACTCGAAACAAAGATTGCAAAACCGGATAAAAAAGTATTTAAATTGCAATTCACAGTTGGAGAGTTTGATATGGTTGTATTTGACCAGAAAACACTTACTTGCCAAATCTATGAAGTAAAGTACAACAAGGAACAGGTTCTGGAGCAGTATCGTCATATTACCAATGAAGAAAAGTGTGCCATGACAAGTCATCGGTATGGTGATATAACAGGAAGATATGTGATTTACCTAGGAGACAGCGCAGAGATTGAGGGAGTTCAGTATTTGAACGTAGAGGAATATTTGAAATCGTTGTAGGAGATGCAAAAAATGTTTGAAACTGTTAGGAGATATCTTAAAAATATAGTATAATATCCTTAAATTGTGCGAATGGCGATACAAAAGAAAGGATGTCAGATATTATGAATAAATTCCGTTATAATGATCCTATCGAAAGAATGAAACGTGTTAACCGGGTTTATCTTATTGCAATAATACTTTTATTTGGTGTGTTGATAGCATATCAGTCGTTGTTAGTAAAGGCAGGGGCATTTCCAGCTTCTTTAGCATCGACTAGCAGGATTATTATGTTGCTTGCTGTATTGATTGATGGCATCTTGTTTTTTGTAAATAAAGCAAATAAGTATATGCGGATATGCATTACGGTTGAAGTTGGAATTGCATATTTGTTTTTTATATTAAATACAGAAGGCAGCTTCTTGGGCATGGCGTTTGTGGGCGTTTTGGGAGTGTCTGTTTTGTATTATGACACGCTGTACTATATGGTAGCGATGGCTTTTTGTGTTCTTATTTATATTGTAGGACAATTGGTCAGAGTAAATTCAGGTGTTGTTTCTGCAGATGCCAATGGGGTTTGTAATGTAGTCATGACATTTGCGGTATTTGTTATGCTTTATATAATTAGCAGATTGTCAAAAACGTTTAATGATCATGCATTGGGAGCAGTTGAAGAACAAAGCGAAGTTCAGATGCAGATTATGAAGGTTATAAAAAAAGAGACAAATAGTAGTACGGAAATGGTAAATAGTTTGTATGATGCTTCTGAAAATATTGCACAAAGCATGCAGACGATATCTGCATCAACGGAAAAGATAGTGGAAAATATTACAGAGCAAAATTATATGACACAAAATATTCAGAATGCGATATTGACTACTCAGGAATATTCTTCGGAAATGGCGTCTGTTGCAACTATTTCAAATGAAAATATACGAACCAATCAGAACATGATGGGGACATTAAAGGAGCAATCTGAACAGATTGCAGATAATAATGCTGTAGTAACGGAAGCAATGGAGCAATTACAGGATAAGGTTGATAAAGTGGCATCCATTGCCAAGATGATATTGAAAATTTCCAATGAGACGTCAATTCTCTCATTAAATGCATCTGTTGAAAGTGCCAGGGCAGGTGAAGCGGGAAAAGGCTTCTCTGTTATCGCGGATCAGATTCGTGAATTGGCAGAAGAAACAAAGGACTTTACAGAGAGTATTACGCAGATTGTGGATGAACTTAATGCTAATGCAGAGACAGTAGTGAATGCGGTTGGTGTTTCATTAAAAGCCGCAGACAGCCAGAATCAGATGATTAGTGCTACTGCAGATGCATTTGACGAATTAAGCAGCAATATGAACGTTTTAGTTCATAATGTACAGGAAATTGGTGATCGAATTGATCGTTTGTCAACGTCAAATAATCAGATTGTGGATAGCATTACCCAGTTGTCAGCCTTATCTGAGGAAGTGAGCGCCAGTGCAGAACAAACGAATCATCTGACAGAAATGAATGTAAAGTATGCTAAACAAACTTGGGAGTCAATTCAGAAGATTAATCAAAGTTCTGCTTTATTAAAGAATGTATAAATTAATAACCGGGGTGGTATTCATTTGGATATCACCCCGTTATTATGAGAAGCAAATCCAAAGATTAAATTGCCCAAAATAGGAAAGTAACGTATACTAAGGAAGGCAGAAAGGACGAAGTTATGTTATTTAATTCCTATATATTTATATTTTTATTTTTACCACTTGCTCTAATTGGGTGGTTTGTGTTGAACAAAGTAGAAAAATACAAACTGGCCCAATGGTTTTTAGTTGCGATGTCTCTGTGGTTTTATGGGTATTTTAATCCAGGATATCTGGCAGTGATTTTGGGAAGTTCGATTTTTAATTTTCTATTTAGTGCCATGGTAAAGCAATATGAGAAGAAACAGGCGTTAGGAGCAGAACTGGGAGAAACAAGGATAAGTCCTCCTACAGCAAAAAGAATCCTGCTAATTTTTGGTGTTGCAGTTAATCTGGGTATTTTAGGCTATTTTAAATACTACGATTTCTTTATTGAAAATGTGAATGCTGCGGTTGGAACAGATTTCGCACTGCATCATATTCTGCTTCCGTTGGGAATCAGTTTCTTTACATTTCAGCAGGTGTCCTTTGTAATTGATCGTTGCAGAGGAATGGCACCTCATTACGAATTGGTGGATTATTTGTGCTTTGTCACATTTTTCCCGCAGTTGATAGCGGGACCAATTGTATTGCATAGCGAACTGGTTCCCCAGTTTCAGGATAAAGAAAAGAGAAGGTTTGATATCAATAGTTTTGCGCAGGGAATTGTATACTTTGTCATTGGTTTGTCAAAAAAAGTATTGCTTGCAGATACACTTGCTAAGGTTGTAAATTTTGGTTTTGATAATGTGGCAGGTATTGATACGATAACGGCCATTGTACTTGCAGCGGCATTCAGCTTTGAATTGTATTTTGATTTCAGCGGTTACTGTGATATGGCAATTGGTATTGGTAAGATGTTTGGAATAGAGATTCCGGACAACTTTGATTCTCCTTATAAATCAGCGTCCGTAAAAGAATTCTGGCGTCGCTGGCATATGACATTGGGAAGATTTTTTACGACATATGTATATTTCCCTTTGGGGGGCAGCAGAAAGGGAAAAGTCCGTACAGTCATGAATACGATGATTGTTTTTACCTTGAGCGGATTGTGGCATGGTGCGAACTGGACTTTTGTGTTGTGGGGAGTTCTCCATGGCGCAGCGGTATCCGTCAATAGTTTGACGGACAAAAAGGGACAGGTAAAATCTGGCTGGAAAAAGTGGGTATGTCAGGCGGTAACCTATGTATTTGTGGCACTGGCATTTGTAATCTTTAGAAGTGATAGTCTGACTGCGGTTGCCATTTATTTTGAAAGGTTATTCTCCTTTAGCCATTTTGGAAGCTTGCAGGTAGTGGCGGAAAAAATGTCCATGTCCGAAATTTATATTGTAACGAAGTTATTAGATATGAAAGCACCGCAGCTTTTACCCTATTTGAATATGGGTATGCTGATTTTAGTAATGGCAATCAGCGTGATTGTTCTTGCTGGAAAACGAACAAAACGGATTGTAGAAAACTGCAAATGGACAACGGGATTTGCCATAAAAATGACTTTGCTATTTGCATGGTCGGTTATTAGTTTATCAGGTGTCAGCACTTTTTTATATTTTAACTTCTAAAAAGGAGGAGAGTGAAAATGGAAAAACAATTTGTAAAAAAATTTGCGCTGTTTTCAGGAATTCTCCTGCTTTTGCTAGGCGGTTTGGTGATTTTAGTAGATCCTTTTTTTCATTATCATGCGCCTGTAGGAAGTTTGAAGGCAGTGGTTTCGAAGGGAGAGTATCAGTGCATCGGAACGGTAGAAAATTTTGAATATGATTCCATTCTTTTAGGTTCTTCTGTGGTGGAAAATTATAATAACAGATGGTTCGATGAAGCATTTGGAGGCACGACAATCAAGGGAATACAGCGTTCGGGAACAACGGTAAACCTCTTGTATTATTTAAAACATGCAATAGAATCTAATGAAATAAAAAATGTCTACTATAATTTAGATAATACGGCATTGAGTGCGGATCCAAACGAGGTATATCCCAATGCATCCATGCCATTGTATCTGCATAATGATAATCCTTTTGATGATGTGCAGTATATATGGAATAAGGATGTGATTTTTGAACATATTCCATATATGTTGGCAATGTCTTTTATTGGAGACTATGATGAGGGAGCATCCTATAACTGGGCGCAGTATAAAACCTTTTCAAAAGAAGGTGCATTAAGCAATTATTCATTTGCAGAAGAGATTCTGCCGATGAAAGAAGAATCAGAATATAAGGAAAACATTGACGCTAATATAGCGGCAATCGAAAAAGTGGTGAAAGAGCATCCGGAGATTACCTTTCGTTTTATTTGTCCGCCTTATTCGATATTGTGGTGGGACAATGCCTATCGAAAAGGGGAAACGAAGGAGGCTTTGTATGCGAGTGAAATGGCAGCTGAAAGACTGCTGCCTTATGAAAATGTAGAAATGTATTATTTTCAAAATCATGAGGAAATTATAACGAATTTGGATAATTATATGGATGCCATTCATTTTTCAGATGCGATAAATAAAGCAATTGTGGATTGGATGGAAGCGGGGAAATATAAAATTACTCTTGAAAATTACAAAGAGGAAATCCATAAGATGGAACTTTTAACGGAAAAAATACAGGAAGAATATATTCCATTGTATTTTGAATAAAAAACTTTATAAACAAGGGAGAAAAAAGAAAATGAGAAAAAGAATTACAGCATTCATGCTGGCAGTGTTAATGCCGCTTGCTGCATTCTTGGGCATGTGTGTGCAGACTACTGCTTACGCGGCACCAGGAACGCAGTTTATTGTGCATTACGGGGGAAGAGAAGATGGTAACTATTCCGGATGGAATATGTGGATCTGGGAAGAAGGATTTGAAGGTACGGCGATTGATTTTACCGCAGAAGACAGTTTCGGTAAGATTGCCATGTACCAGTGCAAAGAAAATACGGAGCGAATTGGTTTTATTGTAAGATTGAATAATTGGGAAGCAAAGGATGTTGAAGTGGACCGTTATGCGGACATTACCGGTCCGGTCGTGGAAATCTGGGTGACATCCGGGGAAGAAACTTTTACTACAACACCGCCGGAAGGCTGTGAACCTTTTGACTATGCAGCATCTGAGTCCGAGCGACTTGGTGCTTACGATGCAGAAGGGGCATTAAAATTAAATGTTCACTATTATACATTTGATGAAAACTATGAAACGGTACAGTGTTATTCTGCAATTGGAGAAAATCCGGGCGGTGTATATCCACAGGCAGGAGAAGATGAGTTTGGTGCAGAATACCATGTGGGGTTTTTAGATTATGAGGGAGAAATCACCATTGATCTGCAAATGCTTCTGGGTGGGGCATCCGATACCAAGACCGTTAGAAAAATAGATATTTCCAAGGCTATGGATGGCGTGTTGGATGTATACGTGGTACAGGGCAATCCACAGGTTTGGTATAGCGAAGAAGAAGCGGACAAGACACCGTTTATTGTGGCTGCGGCTTTTGATGGCAGTACAAAACACATTGCAATTCAGACTTCCAAGGCAATTGATACCTCTAAGCCGGAGGAAGAAGGTCAGTTTTTTAAAGTAACGGACGAAGAAGGTAACAGTTATCCAATTATTAAAGCATGGGATGCAGAGGGCGGTATGGTAACCGACCTTGCTATTATCATGGATGATGAATTGGATGCGTCAAAGACATATTTTATTGAAAGAGAAGGATTTAATGGATGTGAAGTATCCATCGCAGGTGCTTTTTCATCCGATTCCTTTGAAGCAAATTATACATATGCAGGAGATGATCTGGGTGCTGTTTATACAACGGAAAAAACTAACTTCCGTGTGTGGGCACCGACAGCATCAGAAGTTATGCTTAACTTATATGAAAAAGGTGATGGCGACTGTCTGCTGGAATCTTATCCAATGACAGCGGATGAAGCGGGCAGCTGGGTATATGAACTTGCCGGCGATCAGAATGGCGTGTACTATACCTATTCTGTAACTGTTGATGGGGTAACACAGGAAGCGGTTGACCCATATGCAAAGGCGGTGGGTGTAAATGGTAACCGTGGTATGATTATCGACCTTGACAGTACGGATCCGGAAGGCTGGGATAAGGACGGGCACGTAACTGTTCCGACCAATACAGATGCGGTTATTTATGAAATGCATGTACGTGATACCACTATTGATGAGTCATCGGGTGTTGAAAACAAAGGTAAATATTTAGGCCTTGTGGAAACGGGCACCACAACAGCGGATGGTATTTCCACAGGTCTTGACCATATTTTAGATTTAGGTGTGACACATGTACAGATTATGCCGATGTATGATTTTGCAACGATCGATGAAACAAAATTAGATACTCCTCAGTACAACTGGGGTTACGATCCAAAGAACTACAATGTTCCCGAGGGTTCCTATTCGTCCGATCCGTATAACGGAGAGGTTCGTGTAAAAGAAGTAAAAGAAATGGTAAAAGGTTTCCATGACAATGGCGTGGGTGTCATCATGGACGTTGTTTACAACCATGTATTCAGTGCAGAGGATTCCTGTTTACAGAAGGTAGTACCGGACTATTATTTTAGAAAAGACGGGGATGCTTTTACCAATGGTTCCGGTTGTGGTAACGAGACTGCTTCTGAAAGAAGCATGATGAGAAAATACATTGTGGATTCCTGCGTATACTGGGTAAATGAATACCATGTGGATGGTTTCCGTTTTGACCTTATGGGATGTATTGATCAGGAAACCATGCTTGCGGTAAGAGCGGCATTGGATGAAATTGATCCTAATATCATTATTCTGGGTGAAGGCTGGACAGGTGGTACATCAGGACTTTCATCAGGCGAACAGACAAGTAAAGCATTGACATACAAAGTGCCGGGAGTGGCGGCATTCAGTGATGATATCCGTGATGCCATCAAGGGAAGCGTATTTGATAACGTGGATAATGGTTTCATCTCTGGTAAAGAGGGACAGGAACTGGGCATCAAGTATGGTGTTGTAGCGGCAACTGAAAATGAACAGATTGATTATGCTTCTTATGAAAAAACAAAGGGTTACTGGGCTGGTGAACCGGGACAGTGTATTACCTATTCCAGCTGCCATGATAACCTGACTCTTTGGGACAAAATCTATTATTCTGCACCGGATGCAACGGAAGAAGAAAAGATCAGCATGAATAAACTTTCTGCAGCTATCATTTATACATCTCAGGGTGTACCATTTATGCTTTCCGGTGAAGAAATGTTACGTTCTAAGCCAATCGAAGGGGAAGAGGGAAGTTATTCCCACAACAGTTATAATCTCAATGATTATACAAACAGTATGAAGTGGGAGACTTTAGCGGATACCACGATTGCAGATATGAATGAGTATTATAAAGGACTTATCGCATTCCGAAAAGCCCACAGCGGACTTCGTATGACTATAACAGAAGAGATTCAGGCTAATCTTCATTTTATGGATGTAGAACAGGCAAATGTAGTGGCTTACACGATTGATAACAGTCCAAACGGCGAAAAAGCTGAAAAGATTCTTGTGGTTTACAATGGTAATCCGGAAGCAGCAGAGATTACATTACCAGAAGGCGCATGGGATGTTTGCATTAATGGGCAGAAGGCCGGAACAGAAGTATTAGCAACTGCGGAAGGTACTGTCAGTGTGGATGGTATTTCAGCAATGGTACTGGTGCAGGGCAATGCAGCAGGAGTATTAGGTGCAGTTGGTGGAAATGGCATTCTAAGCACAGTGTTTATCGTTGCAGGCGTAGCACTCCTTGGCGTTGGCGGTGTGACTTTTGCAATGAAGAAAAAGAAGAGTAAATAATTGTAAAAAAGAATAAAAGAAGAACAGCCTTTGCAAAATAGTTAGAACGGTGGAGCAAAGGTTGTTTTTTATACATTGTCTTATGAATGGAGAGTGTGTGTTTAAGGTGAAAAGAAGGTTTAGAGATAAAATAAAAAATGTTGCCGGCTGGACGGGTGTTGGAATATTTATTTTGTTTGCGGTGTGTCTGTTGGCAGAAGGAAATCCAATCGATGCGTTTCTGACAGCAACTGAGGAAATAGAAGTAAAATCAGAGGACTCACTTTCCGAAATGCAAGTCCACTTCATCGACGTTGGGCAGGGGGATGCAACATTGATAACCTGTGATGGAGAAGCAATGTTGATTGATGCTGGGGATAATTCAAAAGGTACAACTGTTCAGTTGTATTTGAAAAAGCAGGGAATTGAGGAACTGAAATATTTAATCCTTACACATCCGGATGCAGATCATATTGGTGGTGCTGATGTTGTTGTATCAAAGTTTGACATTAAAAATGTATTTATGTCGGACTTTACAAAAGATAATAAAACCTATAATGAACTGATTCGTGCACTAGATAGTAAAAGGCTTAAATGGGAAACACCAAATGTTGGCAATACCTATTCGTTAGGAAGTGCGCAGTTTACTATTTTAGCTCCAAATACGTCTTACGATGATCCGAATAATTCGTCTCTTGGCTTGCTATTACAAAATGGCAATAATACTTTCCTTTTTACTGGAGATGCTGAGGAAGAAGCAGAGTATGATATTCTGGCAAATGGATTGGATATTGATTGTGATGTGTACAAAGCAGGGCATCATGGAAGTAAAACCTCTAACAGCAAGGCGTTGTTAGAGGCAGCAACACCTGAATATGTGGTGGTCAGTTGTGAGGAAGGAAATTCTTATGGGCATCCCCATGCTGGACCGATGAATTGCTTTAGAAGTATGGGCATGAAGTTATTTAGGACCGATGAACAGGGCTCTATTATTGCCACATCAAACGGTACGGAGATTACATGGAATTGTGCACCGTCTGATAGTTGGAAGGCAGGGGAAAGTACTTAATAATCTAACGCGGGGAAATTAATAGTTCAAAAGGAAAGTAGTTTCATGTATAATAAGAATGCGTTTTGATTAAAAGATAATGTGCGTTACATAGACAGAGGAAAAGTCATGGAGTAACGAAGAAATGAGGGACAAATGAAAGCAGTAATTCAAAAATGGAACAAACTCAGCCTGATTGTACGTATTGCAATTGGTCTTGTGCTGGGTGCTATACTGGGTGTTTTGGTGCCGGGAGCATCTGCGATATCGGTGTTAGGTGATGTATTTGTAGGAGCATTGAAAGCCATTGCACCGGTGTTGGTTTTTATTTTAGTTATGAGTTCGTTGGCAAATGCCAATGGTGCGGTTGGTAAGAGATTTAGCCGGGTGGTTGTATTGTATATCTTAAGTACATGTTTGGCGGCATTTGTGGCGGTAATTGGTTGTTTTATGTTTCCAGTTACAATCCAGCTTACAGACGCAGTGGAAAATACAGCACCAACCGGTATTTGGGAAGTGCTTGGCGGATTGCTTACTAATATGGTAGCCAATCCAGTCAGTGCCATTATGAATGGTAATTATGTAGGAATTTTAACATGGGCGATTATTTTTGGTATCGCACTTCGTCAGCTTGCGGGAGAAGCAACCAAGAAAACCGTAAAAGATTTTTCGGATGCAGTATCACAGGCAGTGCGTTGGATTATTAATTGTGCTCCTTTTGGTATCTTTGGTCTTGTATTTACAAATGTATCAACAAATGGTTTAGAGATATTTACAGAATATGGTAAGTTATTGATTTTATTAGTGGGCTGTATGCTGGCAGTAGCACTGATTGTAGATCCGCTTATTGTGGCAGTTTGTTTACGCCGCAATCCATATCCACTGGTATTTAAATGTTTTAAGGAAAGTGGACTGACTGCGTTCTTTACCAGAAGTTCTGCGGCAAATATTCCAATTAATATGAATCTTTGTGAAAAACTGGGATTGGATAAGGATTTTTATTCGGTATCCATTCCGCTTGGAGCGACCATTAACATGGATGGTGCTGCTATTACGATTACGGTTATGGCACTTACAGTAGCCAATACGATGGGAATTGTAGTCGATATTCCAACTGCCTTTATTTTAGCAGTGATTGCAACTCTTGGTGCATGTGGTGCATCCGGTGTAGCTGGCGGTTCTCTTCTGTTGATACCACTGGCATGCTCCTTATTTGGTATTGGTAATGATATCGCTATGCAGGCAGTAGCAGTTGGATTTATCATTGGTGTAGTACAGGATTCACTGGAAACAGCCATTAACTCTTCCGGCGACGTAATATTTGCAGCAACAGCAGAATTTATGGACTGGAAAAAGGAAGGAAAAGAACTTCCATTTTAATAGAAAAATATTACAAAAGTACTAAAGTTCTATCCCGGATCAGCCGATATATAAAATAACTAATAACACTGTCAAAATACATATCCAAGGAGGGATTGTCGCAGCAAGAGCAATGACAAGTATTTTCATAGTGCATTCGGTATTAGCAGTTCCGGAAACAAGAAAAGTGACGCGTGAACATCATCAGCAGGAGCAGTCCTCTGGTCACGGATATACACAGAACAACAATTCTTTTTCCCAGATACTGCAGCAGGAAGTTGAAGAGCGGCGAACGGATTCCATCAACTGTTGTACCGTAACATACGGAATGGACAGAAGACTTCATCATTTCGATTACCGGGCAAGAGAATACCACTACTAAACCAAAAACCGACTCGTTTGGCGAGCCGGTTTTTGTTGGAAAGAATGTAAAGATATATAAGGAGGAACCATGAAACGAGTTTTACCGATTTTATGTGCATTATTACTGGCTGGATGTGGAAGTGCAGCAGAGAGTGAAGCGCAGGCACTTAATCCAGAGGCAGCAGTAGAGGAAAATGCAGCAACAGAAAGTGGAGTAGTCCAGTTAAGAGTATGGGGAGCAGAAGAAGATCAGGCAATGCTTGCACAGATGGGTGAAAGTTTTAAGAAACAGTATGCAGGTCAGGCAGAGTTTGACATCGTATTTGAAGTACAGGGAGAATCGGATTGTAAGGATGTTCTTCTTGGTGATGTGTTAAATGGTGCAGATGTATTTGCATTTGCGGATGACCAATTATTATCATTGGCGGCATCCGGTGTGCTTTTAGAAGTGGAAAATGCGGATGAAGTAAAGGCGGCCAATATGCCGGAAGCAGTATACGCAGCATCTGTAGGTGACCGTTTATATGCGTATCCAATGACCGCGGATAACGGCTATTTTATGTATTATAATAAGGCTTATTTTACAGAAGAACAGGTACAGACCATGGATGGCATGATTGAAGCGGCAGAGGCTGCTGGTAAGAAGATTGCCATGGACTGGAGTTCGGGCTGGTATACATATTCCTTCTTTGGCAATACAGGTATGACATTTGGTTTAAATGAAGATGGTGTAACCAATTACTGTAACTGGAATGCAACCGATGGAAGTATTAAAGGTGCGGATGTGGCAGCAGGTATGCTTGCGATTGCAAAGAGTCCTTCGTTTGTAAGTATGGTGAATGGTGATTTTATTGCTGCAGTACAGGATGGAACTGTGATTGCTTGTGTCAGTGGTGTGTGGGATGCGGCAACAATTAAAGCAGCATGGGGTGAAAACTATGCCGCAACGAAACTGCCGACTTACACATGTGCAGAGCAGCAGGTACAGATGGCATCCTTCTCAGGATATAAAATGGTGGGTGTAAATGCGTATTCAAAACATTCCGACTGGGCAATGAAATTTGCGGATTGGATTACCAATGAAGAAAATCAGAAGTTACGTTTTGAATTAAGAGAATTAGGACCTTCCAACAGCAATGCAGCAGCATCTGATGCAGTAAGCCAGGCGCCGGCTATTCAGGCTCTTTTGGCACAGTCAGAATTTGCTTCCTTACAGCGCGTAGGAAATAACTATTGGGCTCCGGCACAGACCTTTGGAGAAACTCTTGCGGCACGTAATCCGGAAGGCAGGGATCTCCAGGAATTGATGGATGTAATGGTTGAGGGCATTACGGCATCAGCAGTACAATAATTGGTTTGAACGGAGGAAAAAAGTATGGCAGCAAAACAGAAACAGAAAAAGAAAGTAATCGGCGGAGTACGGGCAATGATCCTGATTCCGGTTATGATACTTGGCTTTGTACTGATTTTTTCAAATATATTGGCAATTACCAACCTGCGTCAGGTAAACGCAAATGCAACAGAAATTACCGATAAACATATGGTGAGCATTGATAAACTGGATGAAATCCAAACGCAGGCTCAGAATCTTCATAAAATGGCATTATCGCATATTATTGCTATCGATGTGGATACCATGATCTCTTTAGTAGACAGCATTCGTGAAGCTGAAAAAACGATGGACGAATGTATCACAGCATATGCGCCATATCTTGCAGAAGAAAGTCAGACGGATTATCAGGCATTACAGGATAGTTATGCGCAATTTAAAAAGTCCATGGCAAATGTAATGGCATTTAGTGCGGCTAATCAGAATGAAGCAGCATATGCCTGTGCAAATACAGAATTGGCAACCAACGGCGATGCGATGTTAAACGCAATCAATAATATGAAAACGGCCAATGTAAGTGCAGCAGAAGAGGCAAAGGCGGAATTAACCCGTGTATATAGTGCTTCTTTTGGAAGCGGTGTTATTTTTTCCATAATAGGAATGGTTGCAGTTATTGCAGCAATTGTTGTGGTAATGGGCAAAGTAATCAGACCTTTGGTTCGTGCTGAAAAAGAACTCTCATCCATCATTCAAAGTATTGATGACAGACAGGGTGATTTGACGAAACGTATTACGGTAAAAGGTAACGATGAAATCGCGGCGCTTGGTCGTGGTATCAACGTATTTATGGAAAAATTGCAGCATATCTTAAGTGTCATTACAGACAACTCACAGAAGATGGAAGTGGTTGTTGGAGACGTTTTAGGAAGTGTTGGAACTTCTACAAACAGTGTGGCAGACTTATCAGCTCTGACAGAAGAGTTAACAGCAACTATGGAAGAAATGGCTTCCAATGCAATGCTGATCAATGCAAATGCAGATTCTGTACGTGATGATGCAAATCAAATTGCAGAAAAAACAAATGAGATTACAGCATATTCTAAGAATATGAAGGCTCATGCAGATAATATCGAAAGTTCTGCGCGTAACAGCAAAGAAACAACGGATGTAAAAGTAACAGAAATGTTAACCATCTTAGATCAGGCAATCAAGGAAAGCGAAAGCGTAAAACAGGTTGATTCCCTGACAAATGAGATTTTAAGTATTGCAAGCCAGACCAACCTTCTTGCATTAAATGCTTCTATTGAAGCGGCAAGAGCTGGTGAAGCGGGAAGAGGCTTTGCAGTAGTAGCGGATGAAATCAGTCAGCTGGCTTCTGCAAGTAGTAATGCGGCAAACCGTATTCAGACCATTAATGCGATTGTAGTACATGCGGTAGAAAATCTTGCTGGTAACGCAAATGAACTGGTGGATTATATGAAAGAATCCATTATGCCGGAATTTGATACTTTCGTTCAGGCCGGAAGTGAATATCGAGACAATGCGGCGTATATTGAAGAAACAATGCAGGAATTCTCTAAGAGAACAGATGCATTAAATGACTCGGTATCTGAGATTGCAAACTCTATTGAGACCATCTCCAATGCCATTGACGAAGGCGCAAATGGTATCAGCAGTGTAGCAGACAGTACACAGATATTGGTTGAGGATATGGATACCATTTCCAACCGTATGAATGAAAATGCACAGATGGCTTCAGCGTTAAAAGATGAAACAGAAGTATTTACCAATCTGTAAAATTGTTTTTCGACATATTTTTTTATAGATTGACAAGATTTTTTCAACGGTAGTATAGTAATGAAAGAACAAGGGAGTTCGACCAAAATAGTGGGCGGATTCCCTTCTTTTGTAGGAAGGAGCAGAATATGAATCAGTATAACCGGGAAGATATTATCAGGGTGGCACAGGAAGAAGATGTAGAATTTTTCCGTCTTCAATTTACAGATGTGTTTGGCAAGTTGAAAAATGTAGCAGTTACATATAGCCAGTTAGAAAAAATAATAGATAATAAATGTTCCTTTGACAGTGCCAGCATAGACGGGCTGATCAAGGCAAAACAGTCAAAGATGTTTTTGCATCCGGATTTGAATACGTTTACTATTTTTCCATGGAGACCGCAGCAGGGAAAAGTGGCAAGGCTTGTCTGCGATCTGTATACTCCACAGGGGGATGCTTTTGAGGGAGATTCACGCTATGTTTTAAAGAAAGCATTAGCAGAGGCTGCGAAAAAAGGATACACCTTTGAGGTGGGGCCAAAATGTGAATTTTTCCTGTTTCATACGGATGAAAATGCACTTCCAACGACGAAAACCCATGAAAAAGCAGGGTATTTTGACTGTGGACCAATGGATTTCGGCGAAAATGCAAGACGCGATATTGTGTTGACTTTAGAGGATATGGGATTTGAAATTGAATCTTCCCACCATGAAAAGGCGCCGGCCCAGCATGAGGTGGATTTTAAATATGATGAGGCACTTGCTGCGGCAGACAATATTATGACTTTTAAGCTGGCAGTAAAAATGGTAGCAAAACGTCATGGACTTCATGCAACTTTTATGCCAAAACCGAAGGCTGGTGTGGATGGCTCGGGAATGCATTTAAGCATGTCCCTTATAAAGGATGGGAAAAATATTTTCTATGATCCAGATGGAGTACAGGGACTTAGTAAAGAAGCCTATTACTTTATGGCGGGAATTATGAAGCATATTAAGGCGATTACAGCCATTACAAATCCACTGGTTAATTCGTATAAACGTTTGGTACCGGGATTCTGTGCACCAACGACTGTGGGTTGGAGTATGGATAATGAAAGTAGTTTATTTGGGATTCCTTTTGAAGAAGGGGAAAATACAAGGATTGAATTAAGAAGTCCTGACCCCACCGCGAATCCTTATCTGGCATTGGCAGTCTGTTTGATGGCAGGTTTAGAAGGTATGGAAGAGAAGCAGGAGCCTCCTAAGAATCGGGAAAGATCGGGAAAAGGAAAGGGACTGCCGTCATCTTTGATGGAAGCGATTACGGAATTAGAAAAAGATACTTTTATCCAGAATGTATTAGGAAAAGAGTTGTGTAAACACTATATCGATTTGAAAAAAGCAGAATGGCAGGATTATACATCCCAGATTACCGAATGGGAAATTGCAAAATATCTGGATCAATACTAAAACCTCATTTATAGAATACAAAGAAAGCGGGGAATAATCCTAAGAAGGGATTATTTTTAGGAGGTGATGCAGATTGACCAATGTTGTAGTTGTTTTTCCTAAAATGGAAGATGCGAAAAGTTTGAAAAATCTTCTTGTCAGAAATGGTTATCATGTTGCGGCAGTCTGTACCACTGGAGCACAGGCTTTGCATTGTGCAGATGGTTTGGTAAATGGTATTATGGTATCGGCATATAAATTACCGGATATGATGTATACGGAGTTAAAGGAATATCTTCCAATAGGGTTTGAGATGATCCTGTTGGCATCCCGAAACCACATATCCGAATGTGGTGATGTCATTGCAATTTCAATGCCCTTTGCCATAAGAGATCTTTTGAGTACTATGGAAATGACTGCTCAGACCGTGTTTAGACGAAAAAGAAAACTTCGAAGCCAGCCTGCTTTGCGTGATGAAAAGGATAAAAAAGTAATAGAAGAAGCAAAAACAATGCTGATGGCACGAAATCATATGACGGAGGAAGAGGCGCACCGCTATATTCAAAAGTGCAGTATGGAGGGTGGTAATAATATGATTGAAACCGCTAAGATGCTGCTTACTATGAAAGATGCGCGAATTTGATAGACTTGCATGCTGAAAACAGTTATACTTGTTAAACAGAAAATATGAAAAAGAATGGAATAACAGATATGAAAATACAATTTACCAAAATGCATGGTTGTGGAAATGACTATGTATATATCAATGGATTTACACAGAAGGTTCCGCAGGAACAGAAGGCGGATTTTGTAAGAAAAATTAGTGACCGTCATTTCGGGATTGGAAGTGATGGAGCAATTTTTATCAATCCGGCAAAAGAAGCTGATTTTGAAATGGAAATGTACAATGCAGATGGCAGCCGTTCGGAAATGTGTGGAAATGGTATGCGTTGTGTGGGAAAATATGTATATGATTATGGGCTGACGGATCAGAAGGAATTTAGTGTAGTCAGTGCCGGAAAGATTAAATATCTCACTCTTGCAGTAGAAGATGGAAAAGCGGTTCAGATTCGCGTGAATATGGGAAGCCCGATTCTGACACCGGCAGAAATCCCAGTTATAGCAGAAGGAGAAAAGGTAGTAGACGAGCCGATTATAGTATTGGATAAAGAATATAAAATGACCTGTGTATCCATGGGGAATCCGCATGCGGTTGTATTTGTGGATGATGTTATGGAATTTCCGTTAAACGAAGTGGGCCCTTATTTTGAAAATCATGAGCGTTTTCCAAACCGCACCAATACGGAATTCGTTCAGATTGTGGATCGCAGTCACATCAAGATGCGCGTCTATGAACGTGGAACAGGAGAAACACTTGCCTGTGGAACCGGCTGCTGTGCCAGCGCCGTAGCCTGCGTCCTAAATGGTTTAACAGATGCAAAGGTTGCAGTGGAAGTTTTGGGTGGTACAGTATACATTGAATGGGATTGCGCAGAAAATCTTGTTTACATGACTGGACCCGCTGAGACCGTGTTCGATGGAACAATCGAGATATAGTAAAAAAGCGACACGCAATAGCGTGCCGCTTTTTTTATGGCGTATCCAAGTACTCCAAAAACGCCAGTGCATTGTCAACATGCGGCGCATTCATAATCATACAGAAGTATGCCTTATCATTGGGATAACTCTGTGTCTCTATAATCTTAGGAGAATTGGTAATTTCAATTCCAACAAATTCTTCTCCCTGAGCATAATTGTTAGGAGAATCGTAATAGAGAGCGCGGTCTGCATACAGTGCCATCTGTTCCTCGGACAGAATAGTGGACAAATCCAGTAAAAATCCGTTTTCTGCCATTGTTAAAAAATATGCTTCATCTGCCAGTACAACATCTACTACACCAGCGGATGACATGACGAATAATTTTTCTGAGTTCTGCTCATCAAAAAGAGTAGGAGAATCCGTATTGATATAGAAGGAAGCGTCCAGTAACGTTTCCTCTTTTTTTGTATTGATTTCAATATTTTTTTCGAAATCAGTCATGATTACACTGCTTTCCACATTCGGGAAACCATTTACCATAAGAACCTGTAGTGCAGTATCTTTTCTGGTTACTATGTCATAAATAGATGTTCCAAAGAAAATAATCACAACCAGTGCAATAATAACGTGCCATTTATAATAATGTGCAAAATATTTGAGTCTGCCTTTAAAACCTTCCTGCTCCAGCACTCGTTTCTGCTGTTCGCGGATTTCATCGTTTACAGAATTACCGATAGCCATAATGGACCTCTCTTGTAAAAAATAATATAGCAGAAATTGGTTCCGCCTGTTTAATATTAAGAGTTTGGGGGCAGACTGTCAACGAAAGGAAAGCGAAAACTATATAAAATTTTTATAAACCAAACGCTGGCCCGTTCCGTGACCCGGCTTGTTGTAAAAAACGAATAAAAATATTGCTATTTTCCCTAAAAATTACTCGTAAGGATTTTTTTTAGTTGTGATAAGATGAATTCATGATGAACCAAACGCTGGCTCGCTTTGCGCCCAGCTTATTGGAGATAAATACATTGGGAGGTTTTGTAGACATGAGACAAGTATTAAATCTGAATTACAAATGGGCATTTACAAAAGAAGCAGGAGATGTTCCAGCATCGATTCCGGCAAGTTGGAACTGGGTAAATCTTCCTCATACCTGGAATAATATCGATGGACAGGATGGTGGAAATGATTACTATCGTGGAACCTGTTTCTATGCAAAGAAGATTGAAAAAGCTGATTTACCGGAATGCGATCAGTATTATTTGGAATTTCAGGGTGCAAATGCTTCCGCAGATGTATATGTAAATGGTAAGAAATTAGCATCGCATGATGGTGGTTATTCTACATGGCGCGTGAATGTAACAGATGCTTTAGAAGCTGACAACCTGATTGTAGTTGCAGTAGAAAATGGGATTAATGAGAGAGTATATCCACAGCAGGCAGACTTCACATTCTATGGCGGACTTTACCGTGATGTGAATTTGATTGGCGTAAACAATTCCCACTTTGATTTAGATTACTATGGTGGTCCTGGTATCATGGTTACTCCAACTGTAAACGGAGCAGACGCAGATGTAGCAGTGGAAGTATTTTTAACAAATGCACAGAGTGGACAGGAATTAGTATTTACAATAAAAGATGCAGAAGGAAATATTGTTGCAGAGGGAAAACAGAGTGCTTCTGAAACAAAGGTTTCTTTTACCATTTCAAATGCACATCTTTGGAATGCAAGAAAAGATCCTTATTTATATACAGCAGAAGTGTCATTAGTAAACGGAGAAGAAGAAATTGATAAGGTGTCTGCAAGATTTGGATGCCGCAGTTATGTGATTGACCCTGAAAAAGGATTCATTTTAAACGGAGAAAGCTATCCATTACGTGGTGTATCCCGTCATCAGGACAGATGGGGATTTGGTAATGCTTTATTACATGAGCATCACGATGAAGATATGGATTTGATTTGTGAAATGGGCGCTAATACAATCCGTCTTGCACATTATCAGCATGATCAGTATTTCTATGATTTATGCGATGAGAGAGGATTGGTAATCTGGGCAGAAATTCCTTATATTTCAAGACACATGCCGACAGGACGTGAGAACACCATTTCCCAGATGAAGGAATTAGTAGTACAGAACTACAATCATCCAAGTATTGTAGTATGGGGCCTTTCTAATGAAATCACCATGACAGGAAAGAGCAATGAAGATTTGTTAGAAAATCATAAGATTTTAAATGACTTAGTACACGAGATGGATCCAACCAGACTTACAACCATTGCAGTAGTAAGTATGTGTGATATGCATGATCCATACATTCAGATTCCGGATGTAGTATCCCACAACCATTACTTTGGCTGGTATGGCGGTGATACTTCCATGAACGGACCATGGTTTGATAAGTTCCATGCTGAATTCCCGAACATTCCGGTTGGTATGAGTGAGTATGGATGTGAAGCGTTAGACTGGCACACATCTAATCCGACACAGGGTGATTATACAGAAGAATATCAGGCATATTACCATGAAGAGTTGATTAAACAGTTATTTACAAGACCATACATCTGGGCAACACATGTGTGGAATATGTTTGACTTTGGTGCAGATGCCAGAGAAGAAGGCGGCGAAAACGGACAGAACCACAAGGGCCTTGTTACATTCGACCGTAAATATAAAAAGGACTCCTTCTATGCTTATAAGGCATGGTTGTCCGATGATCCATTCGTACACATCTGTGGTAAACGCTATGTAGACCGTGTAGAAGATGAGACAAAGGTTACTGTTTATTCCAACCAGCCAGAGGTTGAGTTGTTTGTAAATGGTAAGAGCCTTGGCAAACAGACAAGTGAAGAACATTTCTTCTACTTCATGGTTCCAAACGTAGGAGAATCTGTTTTAACAGCTGTGGCAGGTGACTGTAAAGATGAAAGTCATATCCGTAAAGTAGCTGAATTTAACGAAAACTACCGCTTAAAAGAAAAGGGTGCTGTCCTTAACTGGTTTGATATCACGGAAGTGGATGGATACTTCTCCATGAATGATAAGATGAGTGATATCATGGCAAATGAACAGGGACGTGCATTATTCATGGGAATGATGTCCCAGATGGGCGGTGTTATGGGCGCAGAAGAAAATCCGTTTGCAAACCCTGAAAATATGGGACCGATGATGCAGATGATGGGTGGCTTTACAGTACTTCGTTTAACAAAACTCATGGGTGCTGCGAATGTTGATTTTACAAAAGAGCAGTTACTCGGTTTGAATGCACAGCTTAACAAGATTAAAAAATAAGATAACAAATGGTGTAAAAGTATTCATATAAACGGGCTGCAGCCCTAATGGGGTGTATTAGGGCAATGTGGCAGCCTGCATGATGGAAAGGAGATTGAGTAACATGCAGATGACATTAAGATGGTACGGTTCTAAATTTGATACCGTTACTTTAAAACAGATTAGACAGATTCCAGGAGTAAAGGGTGTTATTACCACATTATACGATACAGAACCGGGCGAAGTATGGAGCAGAGAGCGTATCCGTGCTATGAAGGATGAAGTAGAAGCGGCTGGTCTGACCATTGCCGGTATCGAAAGTGTAAATATTCACGATGCAATCAAGACAGGTGCTCCGGAAAGAGACCAGTACATTGCAAACTATATTGAGACACTTGAGAACTTAGGCCAGGAAGATATTCACTTAGTATGCTACAACTTTATGCCTGTTTTTGACTGGACAAGAACAGAACTTGCCCGTATGAGAGAAGACGGCTCTACTGTACTTGCTTATACACAGGAAGCAGTTGACGCATTAGATCCTGAAAAAATGTTTGAATCCATCGCCGGCGATATGAACGGAACTATCATGCCGGGCTGGGAACCAGAACGTATGGCAAAGGTAAAAGAACTCTTTGCTATGTATAAAGACATTGATGATGACAAATTATTTGATAACCTCAAATATTTCCTTGAGAAGATTATGCCGGTTTGTAACAAATACGATATCAATATGGCAATCCATCCGGATGATCCAGCATGGAGCGTATTTGGACTTCCTCGTATCATCATTAACAAAGAAAACATCCACCGTATGATGAAGATGGTAGATGATCCACACAATGGTGTAACATTCTGCTCCGGTTCATACGGAACCAATTTAGAGAACGATCTTCCGGATATGATCCGTTCTTTAAAAGGAAGAATTCATTTTGCACATGTGCGTAACTTAAAGTTCATCACACCAACGAACTTTGAAGAAGCAGCGCACTTATCTTCTGATGGAACCTTTGATATGCACGCGATTATGAGAGCGTTATACGATATTGGATTTACAGGACCAATCCGTCCTGACCATGGACGTATGATCTGGGATGAAGTAGCAATGCCTGGATACGGTCTGTACGATAGAGCACTTGGAGCATGTTATTTACAGGGACTTTGGGAAGCAATCGATAAGGAGGCAAAAGCAAAATGAAATTAAATCATGCAGAAATAGCAAATAAAGCACAGTGGGAAGAAAAAGGCTTCCGCCTTCCACAGTATGACC
>CAZHGE010000046.1:0-22562 GCA_964531805.1 uncultured Lachnospiraceae bacterium | reverse complement strand
ACTATATATAATACCATATCATCCATATCTTGTGGTTTTTCTTTGTAAATTTTCGCACAATTTGTCATTTAATTGTGGTTTTTTTGTGCAAGTTGGTATATAATTAGTACCAAGCGTTGGTTTTTTATAAAACTCAGCGCCAGGAATAAAGAAATAGGGAGAAAAATGTTATGTTTAGTCAATTATTCGGAAATTATCTTGTTGAAAAAGAAATTATCAAAAAGGAAGAATATGCGGCAGCTGTTCAGAAGCAGTTATCTGTCCGTGTTAAGTTAGGTACTATTGCTATCGCAGAAGGTTTGTTAACCGAAGAAGAAGTAGATACCATTAATAAATTACAGATGCAGTTTGATAAACGTTTTGGTGATATCGCTATTGAAAAAGGTCTCCTTACCTTAGAACAGATTGGCGATCTCTTAGACAAGCAGGGTAACCCTTACATGCAGTTTATTGAGAGTTTAACAGAATGTACTAAATTATCCGCAGCTGTTTTAGATAAAACTCTTTCCGCATTCCAGAAGGAAAAAGGCTTCTCTGATGAAGATATGGCAGCTTTAAAGAGCGATAATTTAGATTCCTTAATTCCTATTTTTGCATTTTCCGCAAAACCACATGTAACAGAATTAGCTGGTCTTGTTGTTAGAAATATCAATCGTTTCATCACACGTGACTTCTACATTGGTAAGATCAAACGTTACGACTCCTTTGATTACACTAATTTGGCTGGTCAGAAAACAGTTGGTAATGATACCATCTATCTTGCTTTAGCAGAAGAAGCAAATGATGGCGCATTCACTATGTTAGCAACTAACTTCTCTGACGAAGAACATACAGAAGCTGACGGTAACGCCTTTGATGCAGTATGTGAATTTATCAATGTAAACAGTGGTTTATATGCTTCTGAATTAAGCCAGCAGGAAATCGACCTTGATATGGAACCAGTTTTCGCTTACAAAGATCAGACTATTACAGGTTCCTTCTATGTATTACCAATTTACATGGAAGACCGTAAAATCAACTTAATAATTGCTGTAAATTCTGAAGTTTCCATGGGTGATACACCATTTACATACGCCTCTAAAGAAAGTATCGTATATGAAGCAGATCCAAACGCCAAAGGTACTGTTCTCTTAGTAGATGACTCCAGAATGTCACGTAAGATGTTAAAGAACCTCTTAGAAGAAGAAGGATATTCTGTTATTGCAGAAGCTGGTGATGGTTTAGAAGCTATCGAAGCATACAAGGAGCACAGACCTGACCTTGTAACATTAGATATCACAATGCCAAATATGGATGGTATTGAAGCATTGAAAGAATTAATTGCAATTGACCCTGATGTGACAGCCGTAATGATTACAGCTGCTGGTCAGCAGAACAAACTGATTCAGGCATTAAAGATTGGTGCTAAGAAGTTCATCACAAAACCTTTCGAAAAAGAAGAAGTTATCAATAACATTAACGAAGTTATGGAATAAAAAGCAAGCCGGCTCTTTGAGCCGGCTTATTTCATACCTGTGTCATACTTCATATATGCTATCTGAAAATCTTTCCATCTTCTTCTGGAAACCGGAATCTTTTCTCCATTTATCAGTGTCAAAACATGATTGTCATAATGCATCACATGCGACAAATTTACAAGATATTTGCTGTGGCAGCGGAAAAACATATTAGAAGGTACATTGCTCTCCCAATGTAACAGACTTTCATCACAATAAAACATATCTTTTCTTGTCCACATCTCACTACCGCCCGCCTGAGCTGTAAAATAAAGTACATCCCGAAACATAATATTGTGCATGATTCCTCTTCGCATCAATGTAATATGCTCAGTCATCTGTAATTCTTCCAGCGCAACCTTTAAATATTCAAATAATTCTTGTTCTATAATCGGTTTCGTCATAAAACGGAAGGCTCTGGCTTCAAAGCCTTCTTTATAGCGGTTTTCATAAGCTGTCAGAATAATAATGACAGCGTTAGGATACTGAGTCTTAATTCTTTTTGCCCATTTGATTCCATCTTCTTCTTCATTTTCAAACACTAAATCCAAAAAAATCAAATCCACACTTTCTGTATTCATGTACTGAAACATTTCTGATGGTTTTGAAAATGTAAGCACCTCTGCCTGCAATTGATTAGAAATAAAATATTTTTCAATCCACTCCTGTAATTCTTCTAAGACAATTTTTTGATCATCACATAGTGCTATTTTCATTTTTTCTTTTTCTCTCCCTTGTATTCGCCTCATACTCATCCTATATCTTTCCCATTTTATACAGGAAGATATACTGTCGTTGTAATCAAATCCCCTTCTATCTGTTGTTCAAAATTTCCCTTATATTTATCCACGGTATTACGAATATTGTACAAACCATGTCCATGGTTTCGATCCTTCTTTTTCTTTTTTCCGTCCTCTGATTCTGTAAAACTATTGGATATAACCATAGAAAAAAATCTTTCCCCACCAAAGAAACGAATCACTATCTGTGCATCTTTTACCTCTGCTTTATTAGCGGACGTAATGGCATTAGAGAGCATATTCGAGAATACCGTACACAAATCCATAGCTGCAACTGTTTTTATTTCGGGCAGATTGCCATATACAGTACACTTCACATTTTCGTTACACGAAGAATGAAGATCATGATTTAATATAGCATCAATTACGACATTACCAGTTGCATATATTTTTTCCTGAAACAAAAAGGCCTGCTGCAAGTCTTGGAAATATTGATCCAGTTCTTCTTTCTTTTCATTCCGGTATAAATATTCCATACACATAAAATGATTCTTAATATCATGGCGGAACTTTCTAAGTTCCACATCCATAAGTTCCATATCTTTATAGTACTTTAACTGTTTTTCCATCAAATGCACATTCTCTTCGCCACTCTCCTGTGCCTGCATCAGAAAACGTTCCACAAAATATACAATCACCAGAATACAGAATGAGGTAAGCCAGTAAATCATAATACGCCATGCAATAGTCTCCGCTACATTCGACTCATATAACGACAAAAATGATTCCGGTCTCACTATATGCGCAATCAGCAACGCAATAAAATATGCAATCATATTAAACAAAGTCAGTTTGCTGTCAAACAAGAACACAATAATGGCAAAAAATAAAAATGTACATTCCCAAACATGTACAGACGGAAACAGATACATAATAAAATTATATTGTATAAACAATGCTATAACAATAAATCCCTTTACCAAAACCAAATGTTCCGGTATATACGAATGGTCTTTCTTATTTTTGCTGATAAATATGATTGCAACCAAAAAATAAATAATCTGGGTAAAATCAAATGTCAAAAGTTGTAACCACTCCAAATGTTGATACCACCCCAGCAATTTACAGACTGTCCACCACGTTCCCGCGCATGCGCAGAACCCCGGCATCAAAAGCAAGACATATATGTACACAGAATCCCAGTATTTTCGAATAATATTCATCTTAATATCCCTTTCTGTGAGGAACTTTTTATATTTTACATATTTAATCATTAAATGCTAGTACCAATTAATGGTTTCTTTCGACCACTTAATGGATTCACACTATTTTCTCCTTCTTTATATAGTATAATATCACAAAAGGCGACGACAAAGAAGATGATTCTTTATGAAAAATGACGAAGTGTAAAACACAAAAAAATTCTAAATTTATAAGATATATAGCACTTCTCAATCGTCTAAATCAATATACATATTAGGAGGAAAAAGAGAATGGGCAAGAAAAAAACGGCTGTCGAAGTCTATTTATCTACAGTTTTTAAATGGGGGTTAATTATTTTAGTATCTGCCTGTATGTGTGCAACAGTTATGTTTAACACAGAAAAATTATTTGGGTTATATCCTACAGTACCTTGGGCAGCAACAATTGGATTAGGTATAATGGATTGTACTTTTTTTGCCATTGCTCTCCTTATCATTAAGACATCTTTTGATAATGAAGGCTATTTAAAAGACGGAAAGTTAATAGTCGGTAAGATTTTTTCAGTAGTTGTATTGATTGTTCAGTGGAATTATCTGCTATATATGCTTCCAACAAGAACATTTTGGGGATTTTTATTCTTTTTCCTTATTTTAATGGCATTCTTTTTAGATATAAAGATGTTATTGTTTAGTGGTTTAGCTTGTATGGTTTCGTTATTCATTGGCTGGTTTATACGTGGAACAGATCTACTTCCAGTAAAAGATGAATTATTCCTTACAGATGTTCTTATGTGTTTGGTCGCATTGGTATTATCTTTGGCTGGATTAACAATCTTTGTATGGTTTGTAGCACATTTCTTAGTAAATGCAAAGAAAGATGAACTGGAACAAAACAACGAAAAAGTAAACAACATTTTATCATCTGTTCAGACTTTATCAGAAAATCTTTTCTCAGCTGGCACTGCTCTTTCCGATATTTCAGATAACGAGAGTGCATCCGCTGAAGAATTAGCAGCTACTACGGAAGAATTATTTGCACGTAGCAACTTATTGGATGAAAAAACAAACGAAAGTATGTCCAACTTAAATGAATTAAAAGAATGGGAAAGCGTTGTTGCTGACAATGTAGAAAAAGTGGAATCCACTTCAAAAGATTTATTAGAAAAATCCATTGATAATGAGAAGTTATTAAATGAATTACAAACAATCAACAGCGAAGTTTCTGCTTCTATGCTGACAACAGTAGATGTGGCACAGAAATTATCCGAAGCAGTACAGGAAATTGGCGTAACTCTGAATTTGATTAACGAAATTTCCTCTTCTACTAACCTTCTTGCCTTAAATGCTTCCATCGAAGCAGCAAGAGCCGGTGAAGCGGGACGCGGATTTGCAGTCGTTGCTCAGGAAGTAGGTAATTTAGCGAACAGTACACAGGCGTCCCTGGACGAAGTAGAATCCGTTATTGACAGAGTACAAAAAGGGGTTAACGAAATTGTAAGTCACGTTGAAGAAAACTCACAGAAACTGACGACACAGAACGAATATTATAAAAATGTCTTCAAAGGTATGCAGGATATGACGCAGCTGCTCAATACATCTGTTGAAGCAGTCAATACTATGGGTGATGCACATAGTAAACAAGCAGCTGTTATCCGTAATACTGTAACTATTAATAATGATATTGCAGCAAGCATCCGCGATGAAAACCAGCAGTTTGCTTCTATCAACGCCATGGTAGAATCCAATGTAAACGATATTACTTCCATGACAGAACAGGTTAATTCTATCAACGCCATGGTAGAAGAAATCAATCAAATTTTAAACAAAGAATAGAAAAGCCCATTCTTCCAAGCGCCTAATATAGCTTGTCAAAAGAAAAGCCACCCTTATCTTAGATAAGAGTGGCTTTTCGAATGTTATGTAATATCTCTGCCAATTGATTATTTTACTGTTACAGATGTAATGTGTGGGTTTACACCTTCATACCAGTATAAGAAACCTTCCATATCGATTATATCACCGATGTTCAAGCCCTTAACTGCTGCATATACATCTGTAGAACTGTCACATAAATAAGATTCAATTGTGAATGTGTATGTCTGGCCATTTACAGAAGCGTTGAAGTATAAGTCATCGCCTTCCTGTCCAGAACCATCCCAGCTGTAAAGATAAGCAACTTCATTACCATCTGCATCTGTAGATGCTTCTACTGTCATACCGCTGAATGAAACAAATTCATTCTGATGAGCGATTAATTCGTCTGTACCAAGCCAAGCTGTTGCATCTACTGCTTCTGCTACATAGTTACCATCCATGATTTCGAATGTTGCATCAATGATTTCTACTTCACCAGCCCATTCTGCTTTGTAACCTGTAACTTTAATCTTTGTACCAGGTGTTAATTTTTCATAATCTGCTTCTGAACAAGCCATGTCGTATAAGAAGTATGCACCGTCTTTATCCTGTGTATAAACAGTTGCTTTATCTTCCCACCAAGACTGTTTTGCCTGAACATAAGTCTCTACTACAACTTCTGAATCCAATGCTGTAGCAACGTATTCATCATATGTCATAACGCCTTCTGATTTTACGTCTGCATCCGCTGTGTTTCCACCACATCCTACACATGAAAGTGCAAGTAAGCCTGTTAAAAGTAACGCTGTAATCTTTTTCATAACTTTCTCCTCTTTGGTTTTATGAATTTTGAACCCATTATACTCCATTTTTTCAAGAAATCAAGAGTTAGTCCGATTTATTTTTCATCTCAAAAGCATGCCTGCGTTTATTTTCCTTCCATGTCTGATACCCCAAATAAACAAGAATACACACCCATACAAATGCCAAGGTTGAAAGCAAAAGCACGGATACTTTCGGCATCTCACCCAGTTCCATTTTGGTGGATGTCAGTTCCGTTCCCCTGCTGTTAATCTGGTCTAAACGATACAAGGAATTTACATCATCGTACAGTTTTTGGATGTATTCATCATCCACAGTCTGTCCTCTTCTGACACCTTTCACTGTATTTTCAATCAATTGTCCTGCCGCATCACGCAAGGACGCAGAACCATTAAACACAGGGGTTACAAACGTATTCTCCGTATTTTCAAGAAGCAGATTTGCAGCTTTTAATTTTACATCATAGTAAAGTGCGTTATCTTCTCCTGCTCTGGTAAGGTAATCCTGATACTCTTCACTTTCCTGTGCCTTTGCCGTAACCGGTACATAGCCTTCTGTCTGGGAATATGCAATCTGTACTTCATTCGTAAGAAGATACTGCATAAACAGCCAGGACGCTAATACCTCCTGTGGATCTTCTTTATTAAATATACAAACGGAAGGTCCCTGTGAAATCATTTTAGGATTTCCTAAATTAAACTGTGGAATTGTACGCACCTCTGTTTCAAATTCCACAATCTTATCTTCACTGATGTCACAAAGCGGTGCTTCTGTTCCCATCCAGGTCGCCCCAGCAGTTGAATCCACTGCAAAAATACATTGACCGGCATTTAAAAAGTTAGCTGGATAACTGGATATCTTAAACGTAGAAAAAGCCCCCGTCTTTGCATGTTCTGCAATGGTATATAACAATTCCTTTGTCGTATCATTAAAAAGGAGCATATCTCCTTCATCCGTGGAATACCCGGCATCCTTTTGTTTTAACATCTGAATCATCATATTGTCCGTGGATTTATAAATAAATGGAATCATTACATTCTGCCCATTTACTTTATAAGTCCCATCTGTATTCAGTTCCATTGCTGCTTCCGATACTTCCCACACAAAATCCCATGTAAGCACATCCGGCACGGTATAGCCTAATTTTTCCACATAAGTCTTATTAATATAACAGGCTTCCGTGGAACGCATAAATGGAAGTGCATAATAATGGCCTTCAAAAGCACATTCATCCAAAAACTGAGGGATGATCTCTTCTTTTGCCGGACCCTCAAATAATAGCTCACTTCCTGCAAGACCATAATGTACATCTGTAAAAAGTTCATCCAACGGAACCACTTGATTTGTACCGGTCAGATAGGTAGCAATATGATCCGGGTAAGTAATGCAGACATTCGGAGTCGTATTGGTAGCAATGTTTGTTATGACATCATTATATATTTTTCCATAATCCGTATACAGACGCAAATTTACTGTGATATTAGGGTAAATACCCTCAAAATCTGCAATCGTCTGTTCATAAATGGCAGTCTGTGTCTTATTGGTATCATTCTTTGCCCAAAAGGTAATCTCATATTCTTTGGAGGTATCAAATTCTTCCGGGATTGTAAAGGGCTCTAACCCCTCCTGTCCATGGCACCCGGTAAGGGTACACAAGCAAAACAGCATTATCAGAGCAAGTACCAGAGACAAAACTCTTGTCTTTCTTTTCATCATCCTTTTGTACCTCCTCTGGAAACACCCTCCATGACCTTATTTCGGAAGATCAAAAACAATACAATCAGAGGCAGCGAAATGACAACTACTGCCGCCATCATCGCGGGGATATTCTCACGCCCAAAACCATTTTCACGTATCTCCTGAATCCCATTTGACACTAAGAAATAATTTTCATCATCGGTAATCAAACGCGGCCATACATAAGAATTCCAACATTCAATCACTTTTAAAATCGTAATTGTAATGAGTGTAGGTTTGGATATTGGTATCATAACCTTCCACAAATATTTAAAGTCCGATGTCCCATCTACTTTTGCCGCATAATACAGATTATCCGGTATCAGTTCAAAGTTTTCTTTTAACAGATATATATAAAATACAGATGTAACGGATGGCAGAATCAATCCAGTAAACGTATTGCGCAAGTCCAGATTGGTAATCGTCACAAAGTTCGTAATAATTACTAATTCATTTGGAATCATCATTAAAGATAAAAACAATACAAACACCAGGTTTTTCCCTTTAAATTCTAATCTTGCAAACGCAAATGCTGCCAAAATAATAACAATCAACATAACAGCCGTTGTTACCAGCGTAAACAGAACTGTATTAGCAAAATATTTTGCCAGTGGAACCGCCGTAAAAGCATCTACATAATTCTGCAGTGTGGGCGTAAGAGTATATAATTTCGGTATGTATTCGGAATTGTAGGCACTATAACTTTTTAAAGAAGTCAATATCATGTAATAAAAAGGAAACAGTACTACAATTGCCCATAATGCCAAAAGCGTATAAGTAACAACATTCATGATTCTCTTTCGATTTTTGGCATTTTTCTCTATTTGAATATAATCCATTTTCTTTTCCTCATGAGTGGTATACATGTTTTTTGCTGACCAGTAAATTAATACAGGTAATGGTCAGCACAATCAAAAACAATATAATTGCCGCTGCTGACGCATAGGACGGATAACCGCCACTGTTTCCATATAACATGTCATATACATAACCAACAATGGTGTTCATCTCTGCTGCATTTAAGTTGGTTCCAAACAATGCCACCGCATCACTGTAAGCCTTAAACGCACCAATAAAACCGGTAATAATCAGATAAAACAACATGGATGAAATCATTGGAAGTGTAATCTTTCGAAAAATCCTTCCTTTCGATGTACCATCCACTCTCGCTGCTTTATACAAATCTTCATCCACCGATGCAAGCGCACTGGTTAAAATCAGTATCTTAAATGGCAGGACCACCCATATTGTATAAAAACAAAGCACAAACATCTTTGCCGAGTAAGGGCCATCAATAAAATCAATGGCACTCATCCCAAACAGACTGAGAATCAAATTCACAAACCCATCGGAATACGGAGTCTTTTTAAACAAGATCATAAATACCAGACCAACTGCTAACGTATTTGTTACATATGGCAGAAAATAAATGGTCTGAAACAAATTACGCAGTTTTTGTATTGAACTAAGTCCCAATGAGATCAACAATGCAATTGTCGTAGATAATGGCACTGTAATCACAACCAGAATAAACGTATTCTTTAGTGCCTGCAAAAAATATGGATCTTGCAGCACATAGGAATAATTGTAAAGTCCCACACCAAAATATGTCTGTGATGCGGAATTATACCCTTCTTCGAATGAATAAATAAAAACATCAATCAAAGGATATACCATAAACACACCTAAAAACAAAATAGCAGGTAAAAGATACAGCCATGCTTTTAAACTGCTGTTTCTTAAATTTTTCATTATCATAATCTGTCTCCCATCAGCCCTTTTTCACATCTACAAGGCTTTGCTTTATAAGAATTTACATGTAAATCCTTTCTTCTGTCTCTTTGTGAAACAGAAATACCTTATGAGGTTCCAATGAAAAACGCAGTGTTTCCTGCGCGGCATCATCCATATGTTCTGCTTCGATAATGGCACGAATCACATCACTGTGAGCTGCCTCATGCTTGCAGATTACACTGATATCGCGTCCCATCACTTCTACACGCTCGCCCTTACAAGTCAAAGGACCAGCTTTGCACAATTTAAATCCTTCTGGACGGATGCCTACATATACAGGCTGATCAGAAATACCATCCGCCGCCATAACATCCTCTGTACCTATGTATAATCTTCCATTTTTTACCTGACCGTCAAATACATTAATTGGCGGATTACCAAGGAACTTGGCAACAAACAAATTCACTGGATTATCGTATACTTCCTGTGGTTTACCAATCTGATGTACCACACCTTCCTTCATAACCACAATACGGTCTGAAATGCTCATAGCTTCTTCCTGATCATGAGTTACAAAAATGGTTGTAATACCTGTCTCCTTCTGGATTCTTCTAATTTCCTCTCTTGTCTGAAGACGCAGACGGGCATCTAAGTTAGAAAGCGGCTCGTCCAACAATAGAACACGGGGCATCTTAACCAAAGCACGGGCAATTGCCACACGTTGCTGCTGTCCACCAGAAAGCTCCGAAGGTTTACGTTCCATCAATTCTTCAATCTGAACCAGTTTTGCCGCTTCACGAACTTTGCTTGCCATCTCTTCTTTTGATAATTTATCTTTTCCTTTTAAATTCTCTAATGGGAACTGAATATTCTGTTTTACAGTCAAATGAGGATAAAGCGCATAATTTTGGAAAACCAGTCCAATTCCTCTGTTTTCAGCCGGAAGAAGCGTCACATCATCTTCACCAAAGAAAATCTTACCCTCTGTTGGTTTTTGAAGACCACTAATCAAATGCAGTGTCGTACTCTTACCGCAGCCCGATGGTCCGAGCAGACCAATTAATTCACCATCCGGAATGGTAAACGTAAAATCATTCACTGCAATCACGTCTTTTGCTTTCTTTTTATCTCTGCTTGGGAATTTTTTTGTTAAGTGTTCTAACCTGACTTCCATAGGCTTCCTCCCTGTACGTATATCTTCTGCCATTATAATTAAAATCTGTAAAAATGTCCATTGTTGTATAGATAACGCCAGGAAGGGGAATATGCTTGCAACCTCACGCTCCGCTAGTTGTCTGCGCATATTCCCCTTCCTGACTCCATACAAAAAATAGATATTTTAAGTTTTTTATTATAAGATCAAAAATTATTCGTTAAAACAAGGCTTCTTCCTTTTACAGTCTTGCGTCAAATAATCCGCAGAAACTGTCGATTGGGTCAACGCCTTTGAAGGCTTCTTCTCCATTCATTAAATGCTCTACAAGTGCATCTAATGTGGAATCTTTTGCATCATAGGTGTTGATATAGGTTCTTGCCTGTGGGATGTCCGCAAGCATGGTTGGCTGTCCACATCCGATTACTACTGTTGGAACTTCAAATACATACCATGGAATCTCTCCACCACCCTTTGACATACCAAAGGATGGACGACCAGAAGATACGTTACATAAAGTAATAACCATATCCATATCCTTTAAGAAGTCCGCAATGGCATTTTTACCTGCAAAATACAGATTAATATCCGGTTTCTGACCTTCTGCAATCTGTTTTTTCATTCTGTCAATCGGACTTTCGTATACAAAAGCCTCAAATCCTTTTTCGCAGAGTCTTTCTTTTAATTTCACAGCAGGATCACCGCCGCCATAGCCCATCATCTTCATTAGAGGTGCCATTGGTCCTTCTGCTTCTTTTACATGAACGATCATAATTCTCTTATAACGTTCCGGTGTAATTGGAAGCACATCTTTGTCTTTATATTTTACCAAAGTGATACTGTCACGGCTGATGGATTTTTCCATTTCCTTATATTCTGCTTTTCCAAGGATCTGTTCTAATACATCCGGCTGTGGAACGATTTCTTCTTTTGCTTTCTTATGAAGACCCAAACGTGCTTTTAAACCAAGAATACGTGTCAAGGCTTCTGTCATTCTTTCTTCGCTGATCACACCGTTTTTATAAGCTTCCAACATGGTGTTGAAATCTTCGTCAGGATCATTAAAGAACAAGAACATATCACAACCTGCATTGATGGATAATGGAAGCATTTCACTTCGTTTCATACGGTTGGTCATAGCCACCATATGGGAAGCATCGGTTACTACCATACCGTTAAATCCAAGTTTATCACGAAGTAATGTCGTCATGATTTCCGGACTCAAAGTAGCCGGCATCATATCATCATCCTTAAGATCAGGATTGATTGCTCTTGCATATTCTGGAAGCATGATATGTCCGCCCATGATGGCGTCCAAATCATTTTCAATCAAAGATTTGTATACATGACCATATGTTTTATCCCATGTTTCCACATCAAAAGTATTTACATTATTGGAAATATGCGCATCTCTGAAATCCAGTCCATTTCCTGGGAAGTGCTTTGCAGCGCAAGCAAACTCACCCACATCATGGGCACCCTTTAAATATTCCACGCTCATCTTTGCAACAATCTCAGGATCATTACCAAAAGCACGTCCGATAATCTCTGTATTTTCCCAGTTATATGCGATATCGCAGACAGGTGCAAATGCCATATTACATCCAATTGCTGCAGCTTCTTCATTAGACATCTTACCTAATGCATAAGCATATTCGTTGTTGCGTGTTGCACCAATTTTAACACCCGGAGCAATATAAGAACCATCAGCGCAGGCTCCAGCTCCACCATTTTCTGTATTACATGCAATAAACACAGGCACCTTTGCATACTTCTGTACAGTACGTGCCATATGCTGAACAGCTTTGCCCGGTGCCGGATTGTAACGGCATCCGCCAAGATGATATTTTTCCATCAAAGTCTTTAAATATTCTTCATCAAAAGACTGTGTTAACTGGAAAAATAACTGTCCTACTTTTTCCTCATCACTCATGCCAGCAATGGTATCACTTACCCATTTTGCATCCTCATCTGATAAATAATACGGTCTTGCTTTCAAATCCACCATTTTTTAATCTCCTTCCTATTTTAAGTTATCCATAAAAGCGGTAATCTGTTTCTGCTGATATTCTCCTGCGTAAGTGCCACTTGTCAATCTGTTTACTGCTTCAGATTTAAATTCTTCCCATGACTCTTTTTCATGGCGTACCCGGATAGGATAATAGAACACACCGTTTTTCTTTGCAGCATCATAATCTCCTACTGCATCACCGGTCATCATGGTTTTATCAATGGCATAGCCTTTTTTTAATAGTTCCTGAATACAAAAGGCTTTGCTTCCTACATTCTGTGCAAGAAGAATATCTACATGATCAAGAAGTCCGTAAAGTTCCCATTCTTCTTCTACTGCCTGAAGATTCGCGGAAGAAACAATAGCAATATCCGCATACTGATGCGCATATTCCAACGCTTCTTTTACGCCATCAAATGGTTTCTTCTCATCAAAAGTAAGATCATGATTAATACTTTCATTTACTTTTTCAGACCAGGATAATGCTTTTTTTAAACAGATATTATCGTTTTCTTCAATCGCACGCTTTAATGCCGGATTGGAAAGTTCATTACTGGTCTCCACCCACTGATCCAACACATCCACACCTTCTATTTTTATATAACTGTCATTAATCTCTTTTAATGCCATTGCAAGGCCTTTAAATCGGTTAATCCCTCTTGTCATCGTATAGAGATTGATGTCATTCCATCTTTTTAAAATAGCATCCTTCCACTGGGAAAGTTCCCATTCCTCTACCATACAAGGTCCAAAACAACGGATATGCTTGATATCCATGGTGTCCATAGCACACCCATCTGAGTCTACACCGATCAAATACTCTTTTTGTTTTACATACTGTTCCAAATTAGCCTGCATATTTTTCTCCATAAAATCATATTACCGGACGTTCCGCCCATCGTTTGGCGCAATGCCAGTTTTTTACTGTTGCCTCTATTATAAAATACCCCGAAAAAATCTATGCTAGTCTTTTTTATAAAAAGTAGTACTATTTTTATCCAAAATTGTGAAAACTAAGATATGGTAAATTTAGAAATATATTATAAATTTTTAATTGATTCCAAGACCTTACTTTCATATAATCTTATCCATATTATTCCAAATAATTTTCATCACATGAAGGAGGAAACTATATTGAAATTTCACAATGAATCTGTTGAAACAACCTTACTTAAGCTTTCTTCTGATCCCACAAACGGGCTGAGCAGTTCTCAGGCAGAAGAATTATTGAAAACCCATGGTGAGAACAGATTACGGGAAAAGAAAAAGAAAAGCACTTTAAGCCGTTTTATCGATCAGTTTAAAGATGTTATGATTCTGATTTTACTGGTTGCTGCGGCTATTTCCTTTGCGATTGCATGTATCGAAGGAAATCCAAAAGAGTTTTTTGAACCGCTTCTGATCCTGCTCATTGTATTTTTAAATGCCATCATGGGCGTCATGCAGGAGAGCAAAGCGGAAAAAGCATTGGACGCCTTAAAAAATATGTCTGCACCACACGCCAGGGTGCTCCGTGACGGAAAGGAATCCGTGATTGATGCCATAAATCTCGTCCCTGGTGATATCATTCATTTAGAAGCCGGGGATTTTATCCCTGCTGATGCCAGACTGATTAAAAGTGTCAGTTTAAAAAGTGAAGAATCCGCTCTTACCGGCGAATCCGTTCCGTCAGAAAAGGATGCTTCTATTACAGTAGCTGAGGATGCGCCTTTAGGCGACCGTACCAATATGGTATTTTCAGGCTGTAGCGTCAGTTACGGAACTGCCACTGCTGTAGTAACCGCAACTGGCATGGATACCGAAATGGGTAAGATTGCCAACCTGTTAGATAATGAAGCCAGTGTACAGACTCCGTTACAACAGAAACTGGCACAACTTGGCAAATACCTTGGTATTCTTGCCATTGCTGCCTGTGCCATCATTTTTGTGGTCGGTCTTTCAAACGGTATTCCTGCCCTGGAAATTTTTATGACCGCTGTTTCCCTTGCCGTATCAGCAATCCCGGAAGGATTGCCGGCAATCGTAACCATTGTGCTATCCATCGGTGTACAGCGTATGGTAAGTAAGAATGCGATTATCCGTAGTCTTCCGGCTGTAGAAACTCTGGGAAGCGCCTCTGTCATCTGCTCGGATAAAACAGGTACTTTAACCCAGAACCGTATGACTTTAGTAAAAGCATACTGCGATGGCTGGAAGGATACAGAGGATATCAGTTCTGCTAACAGTGATAAAGTAAAAGAATTATTACAGTATGCAACTCTCTGCTGTGATGGTTCCGTTATATATAATGGAAATGAAGAACAGCATATTGGTGACCCTACTGAAACTGCCATTGTTGCTGCCGCATATAAAAATGAACTTACAAAGGAATCTTTAAATCAAGACTATCCACGCCTTGCAGAAATTCCATTTGACTCTGACCGAAAACTGATGACAACTGTTCACTGTATGAATGAGAAAAATACAGTTATCGTTAAGGGAGCCTTCGATGTATTAGCCTCCCGCTGTGTGAAGGGTGATTTAGAAAACGCAAAATCCATGAACGATTCCCTCAGTTCCCAGGCACTTCGCGTTATTGCGGTTGCTTATAAAGAGATTGAGAATGTTCCTTCCAATGCCACATCAGAAGAATTGGAATGTGGTCTGACCTTCCTTGGTATGGTGGGGATGATCGATCCTCCCCGTCCGGAAGCAAAAGCGGCCGTTACGACCTGCCGTAAAGCCGGTATTAAACCAGTTATGATTACTGGCGACCACGTTGTAACCGCTTCTGCTATTGCGAAAGAACTGGGAATCTTAGAGGATGGCGATATGGCAATCACTGGCGCACAATTAGATGCCATGAATGATTCTGAACTGGATGAAAAGATTAAAAACATCTCCGTTTATGCCCGTGTTTCGCCTGAAAATAAAATCCGCATCGTTAAGGCTTGGCAGCGTAAAGATCAAGTGGTTTCCATGACTGGTGACGGTGTAAACGATGCTCCCGCCCTAAAGGCTGCGGACATTGGATGTGCCATGGGTATCACTGGTACGGATGTTGCCAAAGGTGCTGCGGACATGACATTAACCGATGATAATTTTGCAACCATTGTAGATGCTGTCAGAGAAGGCCGTGGTATTTATGCCAATATTAAAAAAGTGGTTGGTTTCTTATTAGGAACCAATATCGGTGAGGTTGTCTTAGTCTTTACTGCTATGCTTTTATGGCATAAAACTCCGCTTCTTTCCATGCAGTTACTTTGGATTAACTTAGTAACCGACAGTCTGCCAGCTATCGCTCTTGGTATGGAAGCGGTGGAACCAGACATTATGGATCGAAAACCAAAGCCAAAGAAAGAAGGCCTATTTTCCCATGGATTTGGAATCCGTATTATTTTACAGGGTATTATGTTTGGTGTATTAGCTCTATTTGCATTCCGTATCGGCGAAAACGCAACTGGCGAACTTGCGGGCGGTCAGACACTTGCTTTTATGGTACTTGCTACTTCACAGATTATTCAGGCATTTAATATGCGCTCCGAACATTCTTTATTTAAGACCGGCGCATTCGGCAACTCCAAATTAAATGGAGCCGCCCTGATTTCCTTACTTTTAGTGGCTCTTGTATTATTTACGCCCGTTTCCATTGCCTTTGGCTTAATCAAATTACCAGCTAAGCTTTATCTGATTGGTCTTGGTATGGCATTAATTCCGGTAATCGTTATGGAACTTTCCAAAGCCTTTGGATTAACCAGACATCATGGGTAAAAAACCATTGTCCACTTACCTAAAACAAGATAAAATACATCTAGTAACGCAAATTTCAAGTACTGGTATTCCACGTTTATTTCAGATACCAATACTACAATCAACTATGTTCATTTATTATGGAGAAAAGTATGCAGCAACTAGAGCAATATTTTGTACAGATATTAGATAATGATGTTTCTAAACTCATCATCAGCAAGCCTAAGAAAAAAGAGAACGAATTCAAAAAAATTGTCATCGAGAAAAAAAGTGACTATTATCAAATTGCCAAATATACAGAAAAGCAGGTATATCATGAAAATGTAAAAGCAGATGCCCTCGCTTTTAGATGTACGGAACTAACATTTGATCACTTTTTACAGGTCAATGCCTGGGATGATTCATGGGAATATTATATTTTAATTTCTAAAAAAGGAAATTCGGCGCTGAAACGAAAGAATTTACAGGCAAATACTTCTGACGAAAATACAGGCAAAAATAATGTCCCTTCGGAACATAATCGTAGGAAAAACTACATCTTAGAAGAAGGTACACCTATCCCGCCATTAGTGGACATGGGTGTATTCACAAAGGAAGGCAAAGTTGTCCGTACCATGTATGACAAGTTTAAGCAGATTAACCGTTTTATAGAGATGATAGACGATGCCATCAAAACATCTTCTTATACAGAATTAAATGTGATTGATTTCGGATGCGGAAAATCCTATCTCACCTTTATTCTCTACTATTATCTGACCGAGATAAAAAAAATCAAAGCCAATATCATCGGACTGGATTTGAAGGCAGATGTAATAAAGCATTGCAATGAAGTTGCAAAAAAATATGGATACAATGGACTGCGTTTTGAATTGGGAGATATTAATGGTTACCAAACACCTTTTGATGTAGATATGGTAATTACGCTGCACGCCTGCGATACTGCTACTGATTTTGCCTTATACAATGCTATTACATGGAATGCACGCATGATTTTTTCAGTTCCATGCTGCCAGCATGAATTAAACAGTCAGATCCAAACAGACCATTTAAAAGCACTAACCGATTACGGCATTATCAAAGAACGTTTTTCAGCCCTGGCTACCGATGCAATCCGTGGCAAACTATTAGAATACTGTGGCTATAAAACACAGTTGTTGGAATTCATTGATTTTGCCCACACTCCCAAAAACATATTAATCCGTGCTGTTAAACGTCCTATGACAGCAAAAAATACACGTACCAAAGCCATGGAGGAAGTGGACGCACTTTGTGAAGAATTCCATTTCAAACCAACACTGTATAATCTGATTAATTCATCAGAAAAAGCACCTAAATAGGTGCTTTTTCTGTAGTTTTCCATTTCTTCTTCATATGGGAAATATAAACACCGGAAATAATTGCAACCACAGTCAGGAAAACATATACCAATACATAGGACATATTCGGTGACAATACATTTCCAAGATATTCCGTTGACATACCGCTGATTACAGCACTGACAAAATCAAGTGTCGTGTGGCATAACAAACAGATTAGAATACCCTTGCCATCTTTTTTTCTGCTAACAAAATAAAATACAATCATTGACATGGCTATATGGGCTATGATTGTCAAAATACGCTCATACCCAGCCGCCAGATACAAATACCATGGTGTTTCAATCAATTGCTGTGGTATGGCAGCATAGGTCTGATACAGACTCATATCCCCCAACTCTTCCGCTGCAATCTTGATTTCCTGCAAAGTAATATCCCAGGTTCCCGAATTGACCATAAAGGAAAAAAGCAAATTGTTTATGTACGTCATGCCAATGAGCAGAACTGCCTCTATCCCACCATGTCCAATTCCCGCAGCAATTCCAGTTTCATAATTTAATTCCGGTGTTATTTTCTTTTTAAAACATAAAATCTTTGCTGCAGCGTACCTTCCAACAACCTCGAATAATCCTGCCGTAAATGCTAATAACAGGCAGTAGACTATGTAATGCTGTGATACCCACTCTGTAAAAGATGGTATCATAGCAACTTTATTTAACAACGGAATACGGATATCTAACTGTAATACAGCAAAACCTGCTGCTCCTAATGCTCCGGCAATCCATACCGCATTACTCTTTTTTCGAAGTCCATAAAATACATATAGCAATATCGGCATCACAAGAGTTATTACCAACGTAATACACATTGCCACAATTGAAATCGTACTTACCATAATCGTTACTCATTCTCCTTCTTTTTTTTAATATTTTGTGCAGCTACTCCCAGCCTCTGCAATTAATCCATATATTCACAAGCTGCCAATGCCGCAACTGCTCCATCCGAAGCCGCAGTTGTTAGCTGTCTGACTTGTTTGGTACGGCAGTCTCCTGCTGCAAATACTCCGCCCATGGATGTCTTACAATCTTCCCCTGCCACAATATACCCATAGTCATCCAATGTAACCATATCTTCGAAACGCTTATTATCCGGAGTATATCCAATGGCAATGAACAAACCATCCACGGAAATTTCCTTCTGTTCCTTTGTCGTTACATGTTCAATCACAATGCCGGTAAGACTCTCATCTCCTGTAAGTCCCACCACTTTACTCTCCAAGATTGGAACGATATTTTCTTTTTGCTTTATTTTCTCCTGTATGCCGGCTTCTGCACGATACTCATTTCTCCGATGAATCAAATATACTGTTTTACACCCCTCTGCCAGATAAAGAGCATCCGTTAGCGCAGTATTTCCACCGCCAAAAACAGCTGCTGTTCTTCCTCTGAAAAAAGCACCATCACATGTTGCACAATAAGAAATACCTTTACCGGTTAATTCCTTTTCTTTTTCAAGACCAAGGTTTCTGTGTTTTGCACCTGTTGCTAAAATAATACTTTTACATGGATACTCCGCCTCTTTGGTAACAACTACTTTTCCAGTCTCTGTATTTTTTATGGAAAGAGCGTTCTGAAACACAATCTCAGCCCCCAAATCCACCGCCTGATCATACAATGCTTTTGCAAAATCAAAACCTGATATCTGTTTGATTGCCGGATAATTCTCTATATGCGGCGTATTCACAATCTGCCCGCCATAATAATTTTCTTCTAAAACCAGAACTTTTTTTCCTGCACGGCAGCCATAAACCGCTGCGGAAAGTCCTGCTGTTCCCGCTCCTATGATAATAAGATCGTACATATCGCATTCTCCTATTCTTAATTTCATATCTATTTTTTCATATTATACCAAAAAAGACCTTCCTTTTATACAGGAAAGTCTTTTTCTAAATCAATATTTGCTTTAGATAACTGCCACAAATATTTTTAAGCAATTTTGATTAATTAGATTGATATTTTTCCACCCATTCGATCCATGCAAGATTCTGATTGGCTAATTCCATAAAATCATCTGCATGCATATGTGCAATACCTTTGCTTACATTAAAAGTGCGTAGGTTCATGCCTTCTGTCTGCTCCATCACTCTGCCATAATAATCCAATACATATTCCGGTGTATTATTTTGACCAAGCAAATACTCTGCATAAAGTTCCTGATCCTGCAATTCCTTTTCGTACATGTTAAGCACAACACCAGCAGCATCTAAAGAAAGATCATATCTTAAATACCACTCATCTATATCACTACCCTTTTCCTTTTGTGCGATATTATAGCGGGCAATCACATAATCCGGATGCATAGCCGCAAAAACAATATACATAGATGTAATTGTCACTAATAGGTAAGAAAACAATGGGAACCGTTCTTTAAAAATAGCAACAATGACTCCAGCCATCACAATGGCAATGACCAAAATTCCCCATAAAACCAATACTCTTAAAAAGGTCAACTGATACTTTGCAATATACATAAACATACGATACGCACTGGATATCAGCATCACATAAGTACATAATGAAATTATGGTAAGCAATATCTGTAAAACCTTATGCTTTTGAAAGCAATGAATACAAACCAATACCAGACAGAGATTAAACAGGCAGACGAATACCAACTGAAAAAATCCCTCTCTTGCATATTCTGCATAGGTATAGCCGTATGGCAGTGTTAATTTTCCCATGAAAAGACCGGCAATCTGAATCCATACAAAAAACACATATATAATGCCAATCAAGGAACAAAATGTAATGGCAGCAAAGGAATCCCATTGTGTTCTTTTCTGTTGAACTAATTTTTCTATTCCATTTTTACCATTCATATATGTAAGTACACCATAAGATACTGCAAAAAATACCAAAACTGTCAAACAAATTTTCACAACATCCCTGACATTCTCTGTAAAATCAAACTCTCTATCAAAAATAAATGTTAATACATCTTCGCAGGCTCCTCTAAAATAAATATCAGCTCCGCTCAATAACATAAGCACCGTCAACACCATAGGAATCGCCACTACAAATCCTGCCGCAATAGCAAAAATTCTCTGTTTTGTCTGCTCACTGAGTTCTTTTTTCTCCCCATTTTTACGACTGTATCTCACGAACGCAGTCAAATCAGCAAAAGGTATAAATACATTAACCAGACTGCCGCATACTACATAAAATGCAGAGCACAAATAATTAGCAATACTCCATCCTGCCACATCATAGTACGTTTTCAAAAGCAATACACATAATAACAATAGAATAAGCAGTTTATTCAAATGAATGACGACGGATGAGGCTGTGGTACAGGTGAGTACTCCGAGTACGGCAATGCTCACCACCAGAAAGCGATTGTTTTTGGGCACAGAACCGCAGTACTTTTTGGTAAAATAATAAAAAAAGTAAAGGGTTGCGCCTACGAAAAAAGGGAATGTAATACTCTCCTTATTCTGATACATACAAAACGTATACAAAACTGCATATACGAAGCATCCCAATGACAAGCCTCCAAAGCGTAATGCGGCTTCTTTTTCCTTCTGTTCTTCTAACAAACTATTATTTTCCTTATTTTTTGGCGCACTTTCACAAGCCTGCGTTATATTCAGGCCTCTTTCTACATTTTCCATATTCGATTCTCCTTTTCTCCAATAATCTTTTCTAACTACTAGTTTATATTTTTCTCAAACATACCGCCCATGTTTGAGTGATTCATCTAAAACATCTTCATCCCAATGCTCAAGTTATTTATTATGTTTCTTCATTCTCTGACGCTTCTTCCGTTCCATCGTTTTCCACGTATTCTAAAATATCTCCCGGCTGACAGTTAAGTGCCTTACAGATTGCATCAAGTGTGGATAAACGAACAGCCTTTGCCTTATTATTTTTTAAAATTGACAGATTCGCAAGGGTAATATCCACATCCTTTGCCAATTCCGTGAGTCCTACTTTTCGCTTTGCCATCATCACGTCTAGATTTATAATAATTGCCATATTTTTCCCTATTCTAAAATCTTATATACTTTTTGTTTGCCAGTTATAAATATTTCTAATTATGCCAGAAGCCTTTAAATCGTCAAATCATTCTCTTCTTTATATAAGATTGCTTTTTCAAATACAAATGCCAGCACCTTGCTAAATAATCCGGCAATGATAAACACTAAAATCAGTGTCATCATTGCAATGGTCAGATACAACAAAGTACGCACCAGACAAATAGCCGAAATCAAAAAACTATATGTACCCATCCTTTTTAAACTGACCACATTCTCCATTACAAATGCATCATTCTCTAATACGGTACGAAACATTTTCCGCAATTCACCGATAATCAATATAGCAAGTAATCCCAATACAAAATAGATGATTACCACCTCATGGTATTGATTTTGAAATGCTTCGTATTGAAAAAAATCTGCGATCCATTTTACCGTCCATGGCAACGTAAGCGTTACTACCATTCCTGCAAAATACATAAAATCCAGTAAATACTTCGTTAGTTTGATTACCGTTTCCTCTTTCACTCTCTATTCTCCCTTCAAAAAATTTTCGTTTCCTATTTTGTTGAGTATACAATACCACTATCCAAATTGTTTTGCAACATTTTTTTATTGTTTTACGATAAAATGTTGTTGTTTTTCAATTTTTTATTTGTTATACAATCAATTGTGAGGGTGAATTGCATTCCGAGATGCATCTTTGTAATTCGAAATGCAGTTTTGCAAATT
>CAZHGE010000045.1:0-22974 GCA_964531805.1 uncultured Lachnospiraceae bacterium | reverse complement strand
AATAAATTTTGTCTACAAAAATGGGGTGGGTGTCTACTTTTAGCTTACCACTTCACCTTCCAGGGTAAATAGTAAATTTTATTTCTCCTCTACCCCGCCAACAGTAATTTGCAGGGTAAAATAACTATATATTTTGCTATATACCCCATAGCAAAATATGCAACCGAAACAAACTTGTTTGTGTTGCGGAGTGTTTTTTACTTTATAGGAATTTCCTATAAAATCAAATAAAGAGCAGCCAAAATGGCTGCTCTTTATTTGGTTCTCCACAAAAAAACTCAGGCAATGCCTGAGTTTTCTTATTATGTGCGTTAGAAGATTCGAACTCCCGACCTTTTGGTCCGTAGCCAAACGCTCTATCCAGCTGAGCTAAACGCACATGTTCTTGTCTTGCGACAACAGTCATATATTACACATAATTTGTCTTAATGTCAAGGGGTATTTTTAATATTTTTTTAAGATGTTTCCCGTTCCCTTGACTGACCAATAGGAATCGAATAGAATGTATGTTGGTTTTCAAAAATATATAATAATAAGGAAGTAAAAATGACTAATAAAAATAGAAAAATCAAAAAATATAATGCCCGTCCCAAAACGGGAAAAACCTTTTCCTTACCAAAGTTACAATTTACAAAAGAATCCGTAACAAAAGCAATTGATATCCTTTTATTATTTATCATTCCCATTCTTAATTTTTATACGATGGAATGGTTTTTACGGAATCCTTTTGAAAAAATGCATTTTCCAATTCAGTTGCTTAATATTGCATTTTTTGAATTATTTGCGTTCTTTTTGTTTTTTGCCACAAAAAGATTACGACTTTCCCTGCGGATTGAAGCCATTATTTCCCTTTTGATTGGACTCATTAACTATTTTGTAATTCAGTTTCGTTCCAATCCGGTTATGCCCTGGGATATTTTCAGTATAAAGACTGCTGCGAGTGTAGCAAATAATTACCAATACAAGCTCGAATCCCGTGCAATTATCTGCGTAATTGTTTTTCTTGCAATCCTTGCAGTCTGTCAGTTGGCATCCAAAAGAGCCGATGCTGAAAACAAACCGCATCCATCTTTTATTCTCACGAAAAAAATACGGTTAGCTGGTGCTTTGCTCTGCGCTTTGTGCCTGATTCTTTTAGGTAATTATGTACAGACCCCGGACTGTGTAAATCGCTTCCGTATTTATGATAAACTTTTTACACCAAATACCATGACCTATAAGGATGGTACTGTCGTTGCATTCCTGTTAGAATGTCAATATTTAAGTGTGAATACGCCAGATTCCTATAGCGAGAAAAAAGCAGAAGAGCTCCTTGCTCAGGCAGCAGCACAGAGACAGGCTGAAAATCCAACACAGAACCTTAACTTAACAGAAAACGACCAGCAAAAAGGAACCTCAACAAGCGAAGAACTTCCAAACATTATTGTTATCATGAATGAAGCATTTTCGGATTTATCGATTTTGGACAAGTACACCACAAATGAGGATGAAATTCCTTATATGCGCAGTCTGATGAATGGCGCTGAAAATACCATTTCCGGCTATATGGATGTATCTGTTTTAGGCGGCAATACCGCTAATACGGAATTTGAATTTTTAACAGGAAATACCATGGCATTCCTTCCACAGGGCTGCATTCCGTACCAACAGTATATACACGACACCATGCCATCCATGGCATCTTCGCTAAAGGAAATGGGCTACCGTACTTTGGCACTCCATCCTTATGGAGCCAGTGGCTGGGACCGCGATGAGGTATATGAATACTTCGGGTTCGATCAGTTCTATTCAAAGAGTGATTTTACTGATCCTCACTTGCTGCGTAAATACATCAGCGATCAGGCAGACATTGATAAGGTAATCGAACTATATGAACAAGATCCTGATACACCACTGTTTTTATTCAACGTAACCATGCAGAATCATTCCTCTTACAGCGATGCCTTTGATAACTTTACACCAAGCATCGAGGTAGAAGGCAGCGATTCCTTTGCCCTGAATCAATATCTATCCCTGCTAAAAGAATCGGACCGCTCTTTGGAACGGTTAATCACATATTTTGAGCAGGTAGATGATCCAACCATTATCGTATTCTTTGGAGACCATCAGCCAACTGACTCGGTTGTCTCTCCGATTTATAAATTAAATGATCGTTCCGTCTATTCTTTAACAGAAGAAGAATTACGACTGCGTTATCAGGTGCCATACATCATTCACGCTAACTTCGATATTGAGGAAGCACAAAATGTTCCTATGAGCACCAACTATCTTGGTGTGAAAACATTAGAAGCTGCCGGACTTCCGCTGAATGATTATCAGCAGTTTTTATCCGCACAATACGAAAGTTATCCATCTATCTCTGTATTACAGATGACGGATGCCGAGGGGAATATTACTTCCATTACGAATAAAGAAACCATTTTAAACTCTTATGAGATTTTACAGTATTATCATTTATTTAAAAAATAGTTTACAATAAGACTTTGCAGACAGTAATTCTGATATAGCACTATCAACAGGCATCATGAGGAGATCTTACATGAAATTTGCTATTAAAAAGATATCAAAAGAAAATATGAAGCAATGGATAAATGAAAATCAGGTATTTATCCTGGCATTTGTCCTTCCTTTCATCACCATGCTGGCATTATTTGCCGCGCAGAAAATTTATCCATTTGGAGACCGTTCCTTTTTAAATATCGATATGTACCATCAGTATTTTCCCTTTTTGACGGACTTTTTTCATAAGTTAAAAGAGGGAGATTCCTTGTATTACTCATGGAATGCAGGAATTGGTTCTAACTTTATCGCATTATATGCCTACTATCTTGCCACTCCCATCAACTGGCTCTGCGTCCTTGTACCTGAAAGCTATCTGATGGAATTTATGAGTTATTTAGTAGTCGTTAAAATTGGTTTATGCGGATTGACAGCCAGCATTTATTTTTCACGCCGTTTTCAGTCAAAAAGAATCGCAATCGCATTCTTTGCACTGTTTTATGCCATGTCCGGTTATATGGCTGCTTATAACTGGAACGTGATGTGGCTTGACTGTATCGTTTTAGCACCACTCATCCTTTTAGGTTTAGAAGCCCTTGTAAAAGAAGGGAAATACAAATTATACTGCTTATCATTAGGACTTGCGATTCTATCCAACTACTACATCTGCATTATGATCTGTATTTATCTGGTACTTTATTTTTTAATTGTCCTGCTTCCTTTAGCAGAGAAAAAAATAACTGCCTGTCTCCGTTTTGGTATATTCTCGCTTTTATCCGGCGGCTTAGGCGCACTATTTCTAATTCCTGAAATTTTAGCATTGCAATTATCCCGTTTTACATCGTCGGATTTTCCAGACACACTGAAATCCTACTTTTCTCTGTTTGATGTACTGGCAAGACACTGCATGGATGTTGCGATTGAAACAGGACTTGACCACTGGCCAAATATTTACTGCTCTGTAGCGGTTATTTTATTGTTTCCGCTATATCTTACAAGCAAAAATATTGCCTCCAAAGAAAAAATGGGAAAAATTGTGCTGTTAATCGTCATGCTGCTTAGTTTTTCCTATAATATACCAACTTTCATATGGCATGGACTCAACTATCCGGATTCTCTGCCTGCAAGACAGTCGTTCCTCTATATTCTTTTGGTTTTGACCGTCTGCTTAGAAGCTTTTTTACACATTCGAAAAGCTTCCAAACAGGAATTATCCATTTCCTTTGTAACGGGATTTGTATTTCTGCTTTTGGTTCAGAAACTGGTAACCGATGATGCATTTAGCGCAGAGACCTATCTGCTGACTGCAATTTTCCTTGTCATCTATGCAGTATTACTTCATCTGTTCCATAATTATGAAAAAACACCGCTCTACCTGACCTGTCTGATCGTTATGATTGTGGTGGTAGAGGCTGGTTCCAATACATTACTGACCAGTTTGTCCACGGTATCACGCCCTAATTATCTGGAAAATTACGAAACCTTCCATGACATGAGCAGTGAACAGATGGCAGCTGATGAAGGCACTTTTTACCGTTATGAAAAAACAGCCCGGGTAACCAACAATGACTCCATGTTACAGGATTATCCATCCGTATCCATGTTTTCTTCTACCGGCAATGGTCTGGTCAATTATTTTTATAACCGTTATGGTATGCGTAACAGCAAGGTATATTACTGCGCGGATGGACTGACTCCATTTACTTCGGCTCTGTTATCCTGCGGTTATCTTTTCAGCAAAGAAGAAGAACTTCCTGATGACAGCCTGTATTCCTTTGTAAAGGAACAGGACAATATCTATTTATACAAAAATACTTATACCCTGCCACTGGGCTTCTGTATCGCACCAGATGCAACTATGGAAGAGTTTTTGATTGATGATAAAGACACTGCTTTTTCCATTGTGGCAGAAAATAAAAAGGACGATATTCTTCCGGTAAACAGACAGAATATTTTAGCGCGCCGCCTTGGTGCTTACGGAGATATCTTTACTGAATTGTATAGTGAAGATAATGCGGGATACTCCACTATTGAAGTTCCTTATGACACCCATGTATATGCTTACTGTGATACCACAAAAGTTCCTGAAATTACAGCATATGTGGGTGATGAGGAATTAAAAACATACAAGAAATTAAACAATAAATACATTATGAATCTGGGCTATCATACTGCCGGCACTATCATTACATTAAAAGCCGACACCGAAAACACATTTCATATGACAGCCTACGGAATGGATGAAGATTGTTTAGGTGATCTGATCAGACGATTGAATACCAATACCATTGCCATTGAAGAAATGGATTCGGATACCTTAAAAGGAACCGTAACTGCCGATGCTGACGGCTATTTAGTTCTCAGCATCCCCTATGATCCGGGATTTACCATTTTAGTAGATGGGGTAAAAACAGAAGCCAGTCTCTTTGAAGACATGATGATTGCAATTCCTTTGACAGCGGGTACGCACACTATTTCACTGGAATACTACCCTCAGGGAATGACTGTGGGAATTATAGTTACTCTACTGAGTGTGGCCGTATTTGTTACAATCTGTATATTTGAAAAAAGAAAGCATAAATAAGAGCCAGCAAATGTTCTGGCAGATGGCCCTCTAAAAACGTCATCACTTAACGAGGTATTTTCGAGTTTAGTGATGCTACGTTTTTAGCGGAGCGAGAGCGTGCCTCTGCTAGAATATTGCTGGCTCTATGGATATTCCTTAGTCAAATAACACTGCTGTAGAACTACATCCGATGCGGTCACATCCCGCCTCTAAAAACTGTTCCATCGCTTCTTTTGTGCGGATTCCCCCTGCTGCCTTAATTTTCACATCCGGTCCGATATTTGCTTTCATCAAAAGCACATCTTCCATGGTAGCACCAGCAGTTCCAAAGCCTGTGGATGTCTTGATATAATCCGCTTTTGCATTGGTAACGGCTTTGCACATGGCAATCTTTTCTTCCTCTGTCAAATAACAGGTTTCAATGATTACCTTTAACGCCTTATTACCACATGCTTCTTTTAACAAAGTAATTTCATCCTCTACCTTTTGATACTCTCCATTCTTTACATCGGTAATATTGATGACCATATCAATTTCATCTGCCCCATCAATAAGCGCCTGCTTAGTTTCTGCAAGTTTGGCTTCTGTATTGCAGTAGCCCAATGGAAAACCAACCACGGTACAAATGGTAAAATCCGGTCCATAAGTTTCCCGAATACGCTTAATAAAACAGGAAGGAACACACACGGACGCGGTCTTATAAGATACCGCTTCATCGCATAATTCCTTGATTTGTTCCCATGAACAAAACGCTTTTAATAAAGTATGGTCAATATGTGCTGCTATTTTTTCTGCTGTCATGTCTTTCTCCTCTGCTATGTCATCATTCATTTAACTGCCTGTCTAGTCCACTCTTACTTAACGATTCCCCAGGTATATTTAATACCTTTCCACTCCATCCTTAGTAACTCTTGCATACACAAGCGGCTTACGCGTAACCGCATCCTGTCCAATCGTAATGGCACTATAATACTTTTCTTCCGCGGATGTAAACAATTCTTCTTTAGAAGTATACATAGTGGCTAAAACATCGCCCACTTTCACAGAATCTCCTGTCTTTTTATGGAGCAGAATACCTGCTGATAAATCCACTGGCGAATCCTTGGTCTCACGTCCTGCTCCCAATAAAACAGAAGCAATACCACATTTTTCGGTATCCATGGATTGAATCACACCATCTTCCTTCGCCAGTACTTCTTTTTGATACGGTGCTTTTGCAAAGCAATTTGGATCATAGATTACACTGTTGTCGCCGCCCTGGGCTTTTGCCATTGCAGCCAATCTCTCAAGCGCACTGCCATCCTCAATTACCTGCTTTGCCTTAGCAAGACATTCTTCCAAAGTACCAAGCCCTGCAAGAACCATCATATTGGCTGCTAACTGTAAGCAGACCTGCGTCAGATCCTCCGGTCCTTTCCCGCGAAGGGTATCCACGGCCTCTGTTACTTCCAAACTGTTGCCTATCGCTTCTCCTAAAGGAGTGTCCATATCCGTAATCAGAGCTATGGTCTTTCTGCCTGCATTTTCCCCGATTTTAACCATTTCCTGGGCAAGAGCAATGGAATCGTCCAAAGTCTTCATAAAAGCCCCGCTTCCGGTCTTTACATCCAGCAAAATACAGTCACTTCCTGCTGCCAGTTTCTTACTCATAATGGAAACTGCAATCAGAGGAATACTGTCAACAGTTGCTGTTACGTCGCGAAGAGCATACATCTTTTTATCCGCTGGAGCCAGATTACCTGACTGTCCAATCACACTAAGTCCTGTTTCATTTACTACACGGAAAAAGTCTTCTCTGGAAAGGGATGTCTGATAACCCGGAATGGATTCTAATTTATCCACGGTTCCGCCGGTATGTCCCAAGCCACGCCCGCTCATCTTGGCTACCTTTACACCACATGCTGCTACAATGGGCGCAATGATGAGTGTCGTCTTGTCACCTACGCCACCGGTGGAATGTTTATCCACTTTAATACCTTCAATTTGGGAAAGGTCTACCATATCCCCGCTGTGAGCAACCTCATTTGTCATAAACAGAGTTTCTTTTTCTGTCATTCCTTGAAAATAAACTGCCATCAAAAACGATGCCATTTGATAATCCGGAATCTCACCCTTTACATACCCTTGAATCAGATAGGAAATTTCTGCTTCGGATAATTCAAAGCCGTCCCGTTTTTTTGCAATAATATCATACATTCTCATGAAAACACCTCCCTAGGGGGCTTCCCCCTGCCTTTCACAAGTCACTATTTAATGCATTTCTTTTCCGCACTCTTGCACTACACTTACAGCTGCGCCGGTCCAAATGCCAGCGGAAGTAATTCGTCCAAAGTATAGCCAAATAGTTCCTTCCCATTGGTCACATAAATCCAAAAGGACTTCGCTTCACAAAACTCACCCATAACCTGTCGGCATACGCCACAAGGTGTACAAACTGAATCTCCGCCCGGCACTTCGCCTTCCCTGGCACCTACAATGGCAATTGCTTTAAACGTCCGCTTTCCTTCCGATACCGCCTTAAAAATGGCTGTTCTCTCCGCACAATTTCCTGGAGAATATGCTGCATTTTCCACATTACAGCCACTTACGATACTACCATCTTCACATAAAAGCGCAGCTCCCACCGCAAAATGGGAATAAGGTGTATACGCGTTTTTTCTCGCTTCCTGTGCAATTTCCATCAATTGGCTTGCTTCTTCATACTGTGCACCGCCTGTAACTGCATCTAATTTTATCATAGAATTTCCTCTTTAAAACTGGTTCCTGCTGTAATCTGTTCTACCCCAAAAATATCCTGAATCGTTGCTGCAATATCTGCAAAAGAACCTCTTGTCCCTAAATTCACATTCTCTTTAATCTGCTTTCCATAAGCTAAAAACGGCACATATTCACGTGAATGATCCGTTCCCTTAAATCCCGGATCACAGCCATGATCCGCAGTAATCATCAAAATATCATCCTCTTTCATACGGGAAATAAAGGTTTTAAGCTGTTCATCAAAAACAGTAGCAGCCTTGGCATAACCATCAATGTCATTACGGTGTCCATACACCATATCAAAATCCACCAGATTCACAAAGCAAAGTCCTTCAAATTCTTCGTCCTGTAATGCCAGTGTTTTTTCCATACCGTCCACATTATTTTCGATGCGGGTCGTATGGGCAATTCCTTTTCCTGCAAAAATATCATAAATCTTACCAACGCCATAGGTATCATAACCGGCTGCTAATAAGGCATCCATCATCGTATCCTTTGGTGGAACCAGGGAATAATCATGTCTTCTTGGCGTTCTTGTAAAGTTTCCTTCGCTTCCCAGAAATGGTCTGGCAATGACTCTGCCAACGCCATGTTCACCCTGCAATAACTCCCTTGCCATCTCACAATAACGGTAAAGTTCTTCTACTGGCACAATATCCTCATGTGCCGCAATTTGGAACACACTATCCGCAGAAGTATACACAATCAACTTTCCAGTCTCCATATGTTCTTTTCCATAATCACGAATCACATCCGTTCCTGAATACGGTTTGTTGCAAAGTACACCACGTCCGGTCATTTCACTAAAACGGTCCAATACTTCCTGTGGAAATCCATTTGGATAAGTAGGCAGAGGATTTTTAGAAATGATACCTGCAATTTCCCAGTGTCCAATGGTGGTATCCTTGCCGGCGGACTGTTCCGTCAACCTTCCATAAGCTCCTATGGTCTTATCCACGCCATCCATATAATTCACACCGTCAATATTAAATAATCCCATCTCCTTCATGAAAGGAGTGTCATATTCCTTCGACCCTGTGATGGAACGCAGGGTATTACATCCCACGTCACCAAATTTATCTGCATCGGGTGCTTCCCCAATGCCAAAACTATCTAATACAATCAAAAAAACTCTTTTCATACCGCCGAACCCTCGTCTAATTTTATTTTCCCTTTTATTATACCATGGAACAGCGCTTTTGATGAAATTTTTATCACCTGCTGTTGCATTTCTCCTTGTGGCATCATACACCTTTTCCTTTTCCCTACATATAGTATTACATATAGAAAAAATGAGGTCTGCCATGAAAACCGTTCTTATCTCCTGTCTGACTCATGATGCCTGCCAATACTGCCGCGCATTAAAATGCGTCGGTATCAATCCGGTCGTTTCCAATCAAATAGAAGATGAAAACCTTTTTGATGGCCTCCTGCTTCCCGGTGGCGGTGATATTTCTCCTATTTTTTATCATAAAAAAAATCACGGCAGCCAGAATATCTGTATTACAGAAGACATCATCCAGATTCTTTTATTCCACCGGTTTTTAGAACCGAAAAAACCGATATTAGGAATCTGTAAAGGAATGCAGCTTATCAATGTGGCATTGGGCGGAAACCTAATCCAAGATCTTCCCACTAAAAAACTACACGCCTATGATGGCTCTGACCGTTATCATATCACAAAAGCGCTGCCTGGAAGCCAGCTCCATTCCCTGTATGGAAATGACTGCATCACAAACAGCGCTCATCATCAAGCAGTTAATAAATTAGGTGACCATCTGTGCATCACACAATATGCCCATGACGGTGTCGCTGAAGCTATTGAACATGACACCCTTCCCATCATGGGAGTGCAATGGCATCCTGAAAGAATGCAGGCTGAAGGAACCAAAATCTTTTCCTACTTTGCCAATCTGCTTTAAATATCTGTATGGTTATTTATTTTCATTTACATAGATAAAAATACGGCTTTGGATAATATCCGCAACTTCAGCTGCTGTTTTTTCCCCATCAAAATAAGGTGCCGTTTCTTCTGACATAATGTTCATAATGGCATTATCATAGCTGTATATATGCTCTGCACTTTCAATAAAGGAAAGTACCCTCTCACAATCCTGCTGGGTCAGTGGATCTAATAAAATCTCCATTCCATTCAGGTAGTAGGATTCCTGATATTCCACCTTATTACCAAATTCGTCGGTATAATAAGGGGCCTGCTGTGCTTCTTCTACCATTTTATCCATGGCAGAATTTAAAATTGGCCAGCCATAACGGATTGTGCTTTGGTATTCCTCCGTCAGATAATAACGCAGAAATTCCCATGCCTCCTGCTGATAAGGTGATTTTGCGCTGATGGCATAATTACCATTACTCATAATGACACTGCCCACACCTTCTTCAACTGGGAAACCAATTGCAGTAATCTCCTCACCAAACGAACCTTTTTCACAATATAAAAAGTCTTGAAAATTTGAGAGCGAATATGGCATCAGAATAGCTCTTCCATCACGAAACACCGTTTCCTGCTGCTCCCAATAATCCGGATCATCATACAATTCCTGCCAATCAATTTCTTTTGGAAACTCACTGATAAATTCCAAAAGTTCAACAAACTCTGGAGAATCAAAATAACACTCTCCTGTTTCCCAGTTGATAAACTGATTACTGGCAAATAACATACAATAACTCAACAGATTATATTGGGTCATTTCTGAAAAAACAGCTACATCTTCCCCTTTTTCACTTTGCAGAGCTTGTAACTGCTCTAAAGTCCAGCCAGGCTTATTTCCTACTTCCGATGCTTTTCCAAATAAAGTATATAAATAATAACTTGGCACCAATTGATACCATTTTCCATTCTGTGAGTACAAATCTATAATGTGCTCAGAATAGTCTTCCATATTCAATTCAGGATCATTTTCTAAAAACGGACGCATATCCGCCAACAACCCTTTGCTGATATAGCTGTCAATTGGCATATCCGAACTTAGTATAATGATATCCGGTGTATTCCCCGAAACAATATCCGTATTCATCTTCGTCATACCAACAGAATAGTCGTCCGCCGTATTATAACGGTAATAATCCTCAATACGAATACGATACTCTTCACTTGTCTTATTATATTCCACCACCCTGCGGCGAATATCATCATCCAGCCAATAGCATGCAAGCGTTAAAACTTTTTTATCCTTAATTGTAGACGGATCTACTTTATTAAATAGCCCAAACTGTGTCTGTCCTGTCTCATTATCATAAAAACATCCAAAAAACTGTTTTTCTTTTACTTCAATCAGGGAATACAGATTATTACAGAGCATATCAGAATCCACAAAATCCAACACCTTCTGCATTCCTTCATCCTCAAAATTATAGGAATACACTCCCGTATTACTGGAAAGCAAAAGGTCAGTGCTGCTGCCCGGATAAAAAGAATATTCATAGGCATTAAACGGGAAATTAATTCGTTCCGAAAATTCTCCTGTCTCCAAATCCCAGGTTTTCATGTACATCCCACGGTTGCCATAAATCAAAAAACCTGGCTGTCCGTCACGAAGCATATACATACTGCCATTCTGTATTTCCTCTGATTCAATCGTCTTTACAAGACTTCCATCTACTTCGTATACTTCCAATCCTTTTGTTGAACTTAAAAAGATTTCTGTCTGATTGCAGACCATTTGATTAACATAGTACCAATCTTCTGCTTCCATATCCGTTCCCAACTGGGTACGGAACAATTCTTCCCCCGCTTCAGAGTACGCAATCAATGAAAATAAATCTTTCACATAGTCGGGATTGGACATATCCTTTCCATATTCACATAAAACTAAATAGATATTTCCTGCTTTATCTGCACAAAACGTATGTATGCCCGCATCATTAGGAATTAAAATCTCAAACTCAGAAATCAGATTCCCCTCTAAATCCAGCTGGGATACTTTAAAATACGTATTCTGGGCAAATTCCTCAAAATACATATCTTCCATGTAGAATTCTTCTGCGGCGTACTCTATCATCACATCTTCTGTAACCGCAACAGCCTCTACTGCGACTTCTTCTACTGCAACTTCTTCTACTTCTATGGCTTCTTCGACGACTTCTTCCTCCATTATTTCTTCCACGGGTTCGTCAAAAATGATTTCTTCATCCATTACAGGTTCTTCATAAAATTCTTCTCCCATTACGGCATCCATATCTGAACTCAGACCTGAATTATCCATAGGGATATCCTCATAGCGATAGGATGTGATAATCAGACGTTCATTGGCATAAAGTGCCTGTGAAAATTCAATATCCTGTATTTTATCATTAAAAGAGTCAAAGGAGTAAACGTAATCTTTTGACTGCGCCGCTGCACTGGTGCTTTCCTTCTGTCCACAGCCACTGCTTATGCACATGCTGAAAATAATCAGCATACTCAGTAGTAAACTAAGTTTTCTTTTCATATTACGCCCTCCTTTCTTCACTAACAAAAAAAATTAGAACTTCTTAGCATTTTCCTCTAATTCTAATAAATACTTATCATAGTCTGACATAAACAATCTGTCTTGTATTACACGATATTTTTCAAATTCCGTCTCTGCTTTTGATTTTGCAATTTCCGCTGTGATTTTACCTGCATCCTGCAGAACTTCTCTGTCATCTGCCATAAGAAATAAATCTAAGCGTTTTGACCAATCTTCCATTGTCATTGGAATATGTCTCTCTGCACGATCTTCTGCTAAATCTAGATATGCAGATACGATACGCTCTAAAGAACGCATCTCTTTCTCACTGAGATAATTCTTAGCAATACTTACATCACTTTTTAAAATTTTTCCTTCTGGTGCAGCAGCCCATGTCGTTAATCCCATGTATGGCTTATCAGCATCGGCTCGCTCATAAACCAACTCTGCCGCAGTATGACCATGAACTGCATAATGCATTTTATTTTGCACTTTTGCAAAAAACTGTTTTGTTGCACTAGCTGTACGATCATAATCAAGTGATGTCGCATAGATATCTGTAATCTTCTGATAGAATCTACGCTCTGACAATCGAATTTCTCGAATTTGTTCGAGCAATCGATCAAAATACTCTACCGTAAGAACAGAACCACCATTCTTTAAACGCTCATCATCCATAACCCAGCCTTTGATCGTATAGTCTTTTACGATACTATTCGCCCACTTACGAAATTGTACTGCTCTTTCGTTATTGACTTTAAATCCAACAGCAATAATCATTTGGAGGTTATAATGTACCACTTCACGGCTTACTTGACGTGAACCTTCGATTTGAACTATTCGGAATTTCCGAATAGTTGCTTCCTCTTCTAACTCGCTATCTGCAAACACCTTTTTAATATGCTCGTTAATCGTAGGAAGTGCAACATCATATAATACCGCCATCATCTTCTGTGTTAGCCATATATTCTCTTCCTCATAGCGCATTTCTATACTATCACTTTGGTCACCGATACTGGCAACATAAGTCAAATATTCCGCCGCACTAGATCGAATACTCACTTCATCTTTTTTCTTTGACAATTGTTACACCTTCTTTTTTCCAAAAAATCCTGAAACTTCTCCCACAGCATACGAAGATTCCATGTACGGTTCTTAAACCGATACCACACGTACCAAAGTGTTAACACGGCAGTCAGTATAAAACTCACCATTTGAACAGCGTACAACGCTGCCGCGATATCTTCCATGGCACGTGCCACATTTTCCCAGTAAGGATACAAAATACCCTTGCTGCTCATGGAGCGCACTGCATAATCCCACAAGATTTCTTTTCTCGCTTCCGGTAAAAATCGGGCAGAATTTTCCACCACATCAAGTCTTCCCTCGGTGTCATTCAGTGCCTTGATTAAAATATCTTTGGCAAAACCATCCACTGGATTGGGCATCAACACTTCATATGTATAACTGCCTTCTACCACACCAAGATTCAGTAATGTTTCTACTGGCACGTAACAAACAGAAGAATCCAAACCAGCCTTTTTCCCAAAATAGCTATCATCACGCTCTACTACACCGCGAATATAGTACTGCGAATTACCCACAAACACAGGCAATCCCACCACATCATTGGAGCCATATAATGTAAATGCCGCATCTTCATCCAAAATAATGCCATCCATCATCAACATATTCTCATCAAAATAAGAACCTTTCAGCAGACTAATTGGATGAAACTGAAAAAACTCTTCGCTCACACCTACAGCTTTTACTTCCATACCTGCGTTATCTGTCGACAACGTTAAAGATCCTGTCATGCTGTATGCGTCAATAAATAATTTTGCCCCTTCCATTTCAGATTCCATTGAGGCATTTTTCAAAGCCTCCTCGATGGAATGATGCAGACTTTGAAAATCATAATCGGTCAGTTTTTCCGTTACCGGGTAAAAGCAGCTCAACTGGGAATAATCGTCATCCTCTGACCATCTGGCTGCCGCCTGCTGGTCATAAAGATCATGCCTGCTAAACCATGATAAAACAGTTGCCGCAATAAACAGGAGCAGGCAAATGCACCAGATAAAAAAGCCCTTCCGATAACGTATCAGTAAGTCTTCCCTTACTTTTCCGCCTATCTTTTTCATATTTATATTCCTTCCAAGTACCTGTAAATTTGTGCGCATACAAAAATTTACAGTTGAAAAATCCTTCATATATGAACTTTTCACATTTCTTTTTAGTAACCTGCAAGACGTACCTGATCTCCCGACTCAACCGGCTGATTTGATGTTGTAATCACGTACTCATATCCCTGTAAATCTGCAGAAATAGCAGACTTCGTTTCATCACTTGCCATAACCTCGGCATCCACACGTTTCGCCTTATAACGGTTACCAAATGGAGTGGATTTTTCTTCGATAATCAAAATAAACTTACCGTTTTTATCTTCACGAACGGCACTGTTTGGCACCACAAAATCATATTCGGCACTGCGCTCACCCACAGAAAGGGTAAGGGACTCTCCATTCTGCACAGAACCCTCCACGTTAAATTCCAACAATTTACGTTTTCCAGGATCATCTGGGTCCGGTCTTATTTTGGAAAGAGTTACCATAACATCTTCGTAATACCATGCATTCTGTAATTCTGCCACGTCGCCCACTTTTACTTTAGCAGCCTGGTCATTTGTAACAGAAAAACTACATGTCATTCCCTTTCCCGTCACCTGAATCAATGCCACTTCTTCTGCCGGGGTTGTGGACTCACCCGCAGTTTTACTCACACTGATAATGGTTCCTTCTACTGGTGCCACAATGGTTGCGCCAGTGGCTTCCGCCTCTAACTCTGCCAGTTCTTCTTTCAGTTCAGCCAATTCCTCTTCTGTATCCGCAATATCATCGTTCTTGCTGGAAAGAGCCAGTTCACTGCTGATATCCTTTAACAATTGTTCCTGCTCTTTCTGGGCATCTGCTAATTTAGTCTCTGCATCATCAAGACTCAATTTCAAGTTATTCTGTAATTCTTTATTATCACCTGCACTTGTCGCCCCATCATTAGTCAGACTATTGACCGTACTCTGATAAGAATTGTATTCGTTTGTCGCATTTGTCAAAGCTGTCTTTGCGGATGCAAGAGTCGCCTTGGCGGTGTTGTAGTCGGATACATCTTTATCCGCTGCGTCCTTTTCAGCTTTGGCAAGGACGTAGGCGTCGTAAGCATCTTCTAAACTTGCAAATTTGTCACTACAACCATGCTCTCCTGCCAGTTTTTTTAATTTTGTCAACGCATCCACACTCTTCGGCAATCCATTAGCATCAAAATAATCTGTTTCCACAAATGGCGTCAGTGTTTCCTGTGTTGGCGCATTTGGGTCTGCTGGTACGGAAGGATCTGGAGTTTGTGGGGTCGTTGCCGTAACTAATGCACTTACCAAAGCCTCTTGAGCTTCAACATATGCTGTCTTAGCCGTTGAAAACTCTTCCGCTTCTTGTAAAGCTTTTATTTCCAACGCCTGCCCCTCCGCAGTTCCATCTCCATTTGCATCAGCCCCAGCCGCCTTATCATTTAATTCCTTAATCGTATTTTCAGCACTGGAAATTTTCGCCTGAGCTTCACTCATACGCGTAGACGCACTATCCATATTTGCTTTCGCCACCGCCAGTTCCGTTTCTCTGTCAATATCATCTGAAGAATCCATACCTGCCACTAAAATCTGGCGATTCAGACTATCCACCGTATCCTGCGCACTCTGCACTTTCTGACGGGATGCTTCAATCTGAGCCTGATAAGCCGCCATGCTGGCGATATTATCATTTTCAATATTTGCATAAGCCTGACTGGAAATATCCACGCTTAAGATAGCAGTCATATAATCCAATACCTGCTTGCTTAACTCCTCTTCCTTTGCTTTGATTTCTTCTTCTTTTTCTTTTAATTCGTCACTTTCCTCATCTTCCAGATAGAAAAGAACCTGATCCTTCATAACCATATCCCCTTCGGAAACGGCTACACTGGAAATGGTACGGCTGTCCTTTACCACCACCTTATAAGGGTCGTCCGCTGTTACCGTGCCGGTTCCACGCACACGCTCTGTAATGGTATCATATGCCACGTACTCCGTTGCTACTTCCGGCAGTGCACGGTTTAATATGGAATTGGAAAAAAAGGTGAGCACCAACATCACCGTTAAAAACACAATTGCAATATTTTTGACTCTGTCCTTTCGGATCTTATATGTATTCTCTTCCATGTTTCCTCCTCATTCATCAAAAATCTGTGTCTTCACAAATTTCTCCAGAAAAATTTATTTTTCTGATTTATCCCTTAATACCGCCCTGATATGCGATACCTTCTAATAAATATTCTTCTCCATATAAATATACAAGCAGCGTTGGAATCAAATATATCGATGCCACCGCAAATGCAAGCGCAATCTCGCCAGAATTTATCTTGGATAAAAATACCGACAGTGGATGCATATCCGAATCCGTCAGTAGAATCAACGGCTGTTCCACCATATTCCAGTAATCAATAAATACTAAAATAGCTACACTGGCAAGCGCCCCTTTACAAAGTGGAACACAGATATAGCGGAATATTTGAAATTCGCCAGCACCATCCACTTTTGCCGCCTCTAAAATTCCATAAGGAATCCTGCGCATGTACTTAGTCAATAAAAATACGGCAAAGGGTGAAAAAATACCCGGAAGCCATATCGCCCAATTCGTATCGATTAAATTCAGCCATTGGGATACCATAAAGTTTGGCACCAGCGTTACCTGATACGGCATCAGCATCAAAATAATATATGTAAAAAAGATAATCTCTCTTATCCGCCCACGGTATCTGGTAAATCCATATGCCGCAAATAATGCCACAATTAACTGAAATACCACGATTGGCACTACCAAGATCATGGAATTCCAAAATTTTAACAGATAGTCAGGACTCTTAAATAATACCGTCTTGTACTGCTCAAAGGTAACTTCATCCGGAATAAACTTTAAATTTACCACATCGGATATGTAAGCTTTTCCACCATTTTCATCCGTTTCAAATACCATACCGTAATTAGCACTGATTTCCTGCTCCGTCATAAAAGAATTGCATATGGTAAATATAATTGGAATTAGAAAAACCGCTGCCACAAGCATCAATAGAACGGATATCATCTTTAACCGCCGCTCTTTATTCTGTTTTTTCTTCCTCAATTTCTCTATGTACGTTTTTCTAGCCATCTAAATCTTTCCCCAATACATTCTCTGCAAAAAACAGAATCCCGATCAACACGATCATCACAAGGGACATAATGATTGCCGCTGCGGATAATTTCTGATAATCCAGCGAACGGAACATATTATTCATATAATGCTGTAAAAGATACAGTGTTTCATAAGGATAATCCCCTGTCAGCAGATACACTTCACGGAATATCTTAAAGGAATTAATCAAAGATAAAATGGTCACAAATAAAATACTAGAGGATAGATACCGCAGTTTCAGGCTCCAAAAAATCTGCCATTTGGTAGCACTTTCTAACTCTGCTACTTCCACTACTTCCCTTGGAATATTGGCAAGAGCTGACATGAATAAGACCATGTTGTATCCCAGATTTTTCCAAATAAATAAAAGTACAATCACAATCTGCGCATATACGGACTTTAGCCAGTCCACCTTGCCACCGCCAAACTGCTCCACCAGTTCATTTAACAGACCATTGTAGTCAAACAACACCTGCCAGATTAAAATAACGGATGCTACCGGAACCATCATAGGACTTAAAAATGCCGCACGAATCTTACTTTTACCCGGTATCTGTTTATCCAACAAAAAAGCAAGTCCCAAAGACAGCACGATAATCAACGGAACCGCTATAACCGAAAAACGAAGCGTATTTAACATAGCAAGCTGAAAGGCTTTATTCGTAAGTACATTATAAAAATTATCCAGAAAAACAAACTGTCCGGATATGGGATTATCAATCATGGAATAATAGATAACCACAAAAAAAGGCAGAACAAAAAACAGTGCCACCCCGATTACACTGGGCAGCAAAAATAAAGCTGATCTGTTTTTCACTCTGCGGATGCTCTTATCCATATGTATCCCTCTACACAAACAAATTTATCTAAAAAATGCACGCTTAAACGAAACATTTTGACAAACAAAAAATGCTATAACGATTATGCTTCTAAACGCATACTCATTATAGCACATGGTCCCTATTATTCAACCGGAACAATTCTTAATTTTTATGGAAGATTACTCCTTTTTTACACAATAAATCTGATACAATGCCCTTCCTAACAAAACACCGAAACAGTTCAAAATAATGTCATCCACATCGAATGCTCCAAATGCAGAAAACAACTGAAATACTTCGATCCCTAACACAAAAATAAACGTATTTATCAACATGATAAACGGATTCTGACTGGCTTTATGCACCATTGGCAGCAAGATTCCCACCGGAATAAAAATCAAAACATTCCCGAAAAGATTTGCGAAGCTGCGAAGACCTGGCAAATCATAATAACGGATATACATTTTGATCGTTTTAAAAGGAACAAAATTTGCCGAATGCAAGCCTTCCCATATCACATCCTTCTGCCATGAATTCACAATTTCCTGCAGTTGCGATAATGGGTACTTAAATACGATCATTTTGATTATAAATAATAAATACAGGAAGAAAAGCAGAGATAACCAGTTATTTAACTTGGATTGTTCTGTTTTTCCCATGAATCTTATAAATACCTTTCTATTACTTCGTATATTTCTTCTCTTCCCTGTTTGCTGACAGAAGAAAATGGAATCATGGTAGTCTCCTTGCCCAGCTGTAATGTCTCACGAATTACCTTTAAGCATTTGTCCAACTGACTCCGCTTGATTTTGTCGGCTTTGGTTGCAATAATGATTGGTTCAAAGCCCATCTGTTTTACCCAGTCATACATTTGAATATCATTTTTTCCCGGTGCATGACGAATATCGATCAATAAAAATACCAGCTTCAACTGTTTTGAAGTATGCAGGTACTTTTCAATCATAACGCCCCACTGCGCTTTTACCTTTTCGTTGGCATTGGCATAGCCATAGCCCGGAAGATCCACATAATACAGGGCATCATTTATATTGTAAAAATTAATAGTCTGTGTTTTACCCGGCTGGGCGCTGGTCCTGGCGTATGCTTTACGGTTCATAAGGGCGTTGATAAGGGATGATTTTCCCACGTTACTTTTGCCCGCGAACGCAAATTCCGGCATGGTATTTTCCGGCAGTACGCTGGTGACACCGCATACGGTTTCTAAATTCACGGTCTTTATTACCATGTGTTACCTCTTTCTGTTTATATTGGCTCTCAACGGGTCTGTTATGACACGCTCTCGCTCCACTTCACACGCAGCAGTACTAAACTCAGCTACGCTTCGTTAAGTGCTGGCGTGTTCAGAGGGTCATGCACAGACCCATTCGTGAGCCATCCAAAATATAAATACGTTACACTAATGCATGTGAAAGTACTTCTTCCATACTACTCACATATACAAGTTCAAGTCCCTCTGTAATCTCTACAGAAATTTCCTCGATATCCTTACGGTTTTCTTCAGGTATAAGAACTTTTTTAATACCTGCAGTCTTAGCCGCCAACAACTTCTCTTTCAGACCACCAATTGGAAGGACTTTGCCGCGAAGAGTGATTTCTCCTGTCATGGCGAGTTTACAGTCTACTTTTTTCTTGGTAAAAGCAGACAGCATTGCGGTTGCCATAGTGATTCCGGCAGATGGACCATCCTTCGGTACGGCTCCTTCCGGTATATGAATGTGAATATCATTCTTTTTAAAGAAATCCTGACTGATTTTGTATTTGGATGCAATGGAACGAATGTAGGATAATCCGATCACCGCAGATTCCTGCATAACATCTCCCATCTGTCCAGTCAGTACAATCTCGCCTTTTCCGGGCATCACATTAACTTCAATCTGAAGTGTATCACCGCCCACCTGTGTCCAGGCAAGACCGCGTACAATACCCACTTCATTCTTTTTATTTGCCATCTGAAGTGTATAAGTACGTTTTCCTAAATAGTCCGTCAGATTAGCAGAAGTTACTTTACAAGGCATATTGCCGTTTTCCAGATATTCTCTTGCTGCTTTACGACATACAGTCCCAATCTTACGCTCTAATTCACGCACACCGGCTTCTCTTGTATAGTAGCGGATGATATCTTTTAAGGCTTTGTCCGCAATTTTTAAGCGACCTTTTTCCATACCATTTGCAAGAAGCTGCTTTTTAAGTAAATGTTCTTTTGCAATATGATATTTTTCATTTTCTGTGTAACCGGACACCTCAATCACTTCCATACGGTCCAAAAGCGGACGCGGTATGGTAGATGTGGTATTGGCTGTTGCAATAAACAATACCTGGGACAAATCCAGTGGCAGTTCCACATAATGATCCCTAAAATGCTTATTCTGGTCTGGGTCCAATACTTCTAATAATGCTGAAAAAGTATCGCCCTTGTAATCATTGCTGACCTTATCAATCTCATCTAATAAAATCAATGGATTTTTTACTCTTGCATGACGCAGGGCATTCGCTACCTGACCCATCATTGCACCTACATAAGTTCTGCGGTGACCACGAATCTCTGCTTCATCGCGCACGCCGCCCAAACAGATTCTCTGATAGTTTTTGCCAAGAGACTCTGCTACACTTTTCGCAATCGATGTTTTTCCGGTTCCAGGAGGTCCCACCAGACAAATGATTGGTGCTTCGCCTCCAACCGTCACTTGACGTTTTTCCGTCGTTTGACGAATTTCCATCATCTGACGAACCGCTAAAAATTCTAATATACGGTCTTTTACCTTTTCCATGCCATAATGATTGCGCTCTAATACCTCTTTTGCGTGCAAAAGATCGGTATGATCCTCTGAACAGGTATCCCATGGCATCTCAAGTAATGCTTCAATATAAGTACGCTCTACCGCACTTTCAGAGCTGCTATTCGAAATGGTCTCATATCGGTTAATCTCTTTACGGATTTTTGCCTTAATCTCATCACTGGCATTCAGTGCATCCACCTGCTGCAGAAACCGTTCTGTTTCCGTCAGGGAATCGTCCCCATTTAACTCACTTCTAATATACGAAAGCTGTTCCCGTAAAATATATTCGCGTTGGTTCTTTTCTACTTTTCCTTTGATTTCCTCTGCCAGTTTTTGACGAATGGCAGCAATATCAATCTCCTCTAATAAAATCTTATTAAACGTTTCAAAACGTTCCTTCAAATCAAAGGCTGCCAAAATCTGCTGCTTCTTAGGATAAGGAATCGGGATATTCGCTGTTACCTTATCAATTACCTGTGACAGATACATAGAACCCTGAATCTGATTCTGCATAGATTTTGCAATTCTTGGATAATGCTCCAAATAAGCTGTAAGCGTTTCCATAGAAGCACGCAGCATTGCTGCTTCTTCCATTTCTTCTATTCCATTGCGGTTTTCCTCAAATGGGGTTACAACGGCTGTATAATATTTATTGGTACAGATATCCAAAGTATGAATGGTGGCACGTTTTTTTCCTTCCACCATAACCCGCATAAGATTACCGGGCAGTTTGGTTACCTGCTTGATTTCTGCAATTGTTCCTTCCAGATACAGATCCTCTATACCCGGTTCATCTATTTCTGTCAATTTCTGACAGCTGACCACTACTTCCTGTTTATTTGACATTGCTGCATTCACTGCTGCAATGGATTTCTTTCGATTCAAATCAAAATGAAGAATCATCCCTGGAAAAACCGTGATCCCGCGAAGCGCAATCAACGGATAGGTCAACTGATTTTCCATTTTCTCATTTGTCATTGTAATTCTCCTATTAATTTACATCCGTAGATCCAACTCACATCCACAGGATGTCAAAATAAGCCGTGGCACTAACCAATATTTTTTTGTCGTTAGTGTCACAGCCTACTATCATGATTACCTATTGTCGCGAATTAACATTGGCTGGCTTTTACCCTCTACAGCGTCTTTGGTCATAACACATTCCACAACTGTATCATCGGATGGAATGGTAAACATAACATCCATCATCGCCTTTTCCAATATTGACCGCAACCCTCTTGCACCAGTCTTTTGATCATATGCTTTTTCAGCAACAGCTTCGATAGCATCCTCTTCAAAAGAAAGATTTACTCCATCATAAGAGAACAGTTTGCGGTACTGTTTTACCAATGCATTCTTAGGCTCTTTTAAAATACGCACAAGTGCATCCTTATCCAAGCCTTCTAAAGATACCTGAATTGGCACACGACCTACAAATTCAGGTATCAGACCAAACTTCACCAAATCCTGTGGAGTCATCTGCTCTAGAATCTTGCCAATTTCTTTTTCTGCAATACATTCTGATATTTCGCTGTTAAAACCAATGGTTTTCCGATCAAGTCTCTTTTCAATGATTTTTTCTAATCCGTCAAATGCACCACCACAGATAAACAAAATGTTGGATGTATCAATCTGGATTAATTCCTGATGCGGATGCTTTCTTCCACCCTGTGGCGGAACGCTCGCCTCCGTACCTTCGATAATTTTTAAAAGAGCCTGCTGTACGCCTTCACCGGATACATCACGTGTGATGGATACATTTTCACTCTTTTTGGTAATCTTATCAATTTCATCAATATAAATGATACCATACTGAGCACGTTCTAC